>JBAXTQ010000253.1:0-5291 GCA_037130115.1 Methylococcaceae bacterium | reverse complement strand
CTATGTGTTGGATAGATTGGTTTTCTGGACGCATGGGGTTATGCGTCAGGGCTGCGTAGGTCAGGTTAGCGATAGCGTAACCCGACGCATTGGAGCTGCAAATGTCGGGTTACGTTATCTCGCTACGCTCAATAAGCTAACTCGACATGGCTTGCTGACGAGTAGGATGGGTAGAGCAGCGCGAAACCCATCGCATAAAGAATCAATTATGATGGGTTTCGGCTATCGCCTCTACCCATCCTACGCGCTCCAGCTACTAAATTGAATGGCTATGATTATTCGAAGTTTCGCTGACCTACACTTGCTTAAAGAGGCCTTAATTAACAGAGACAAATTAAGTGGATCGGGAGCGGTCGTGAAGACGTTATCCGAAGAGGAGAAAAAAACCATAATAACAGAGCGAATCTCCGAGCTGGTAATACCTCTCCAAGATGATTTGTCGGAGTTGGCCAAGCTTGAGGATTTACTGAAACGACATGATGATTTATGGTTAGGCTTTTCACCAGTCAAGGGTTGGGTTCTGCTTGATCGAAAGCATCCAGAATACAATGATTGGAATCGGCCTTTTATTTTGCTACGTGATGGCAGTATTGATCGGTTAAGTCGGGAAGAATTCAGAAATGAGCCGAAAGGCCCGTGGAGTTTGCACTTTTGGAAGCGCCTTGATAGTGCCACTAAAACCCTTGCGGGGTCAGTTGCCGTTCTATTGCCGGAGATACGGAGCTACATCCAAGAAGCGGAGCAAGCTGCGCAACTTCGTGCCAAGGAATTGGAGCAAGCTGCGCAACTTCGTGTCAAGGAATTGGAGCGGCTAGAAGAGTTGCGTATCAAAGAGTCGGAGTGGGCTGCGCAATTAAGTGCCGAACATGCAATCGACCGTAACGAAGACTTGGCAACTCGTATCGACGACGAACCACTGTTTAGTCCAGAGGTTTATTCATTTGCTGATCTTGAGATTCAAGAAAAGTCGGCTACAGCAAAAAAAGAACATTACGCTGCGGCTCTGCCAGCTCGTGTTCGCTGGTTGAGCTGTTGGGCAAAACGGATTCAGGACGGCACACCAGCATTAGAACCCGCATGGAGCCGAGGCATTGCAGCAGCTGATCACCTTGATGAGAACGGCATTCACCATCTTTGGCATTTTACAGACATCAGAAATCTTGACCGTATCCACCATGAGGGTGGACTGCTGAGCTATTCTGGCCTGTCGGCCTTTGGGGTTTGTGCCCATTTTGTGGCTAATGATTATTCCCGAAGCTGCGATTTAAGACTCGGAAGAGAACGCTACGTTCGGTTGAGTTTCATCAATAATTCGTGGTTTTTTCAGCGTGTTTACAAGCAAATTCACCAAAGTGGCCTAGTTTGGCTACGATTCTCTTTGCAGTCTCTGGCCTTGGGTGAAGTGACCTATTCATTGGGCAACGCAGCCTCTGGCTCTCGTCTCCAAAATGATCTTCCTTATGCGGGCATAAATTGGGAAGGGGTTAGGCCTTTTTCTGGACTGCATGTGGATAACAAAGGGGAAATCATATACCCAGAATTACATTCATACGAAATTGGAGACGACGTGCTTTTTCGACAGATAAGCAAAATGTGGAATTCCGAAATCTTAATTAAGCATTTCTTACCCTTAGAATTTTGCAGCGGAGCTTTTGATTGTCGTACCGGTAAAATCATTCAGTTTTAACAACAACATTAATTTCAAAGCACCAGTGGAGAGTTCATGGCTAGTCGCCCTGTTTATATCCCGAATGTAAAAGGTAAAGCCTTAGTTACACCGGTTAGTGTGGAATTCAAATGGATTGCTGGCATGTCAGTTAGCCAAAAGCAAAAATGTATCCATTCGCTTCATGAAGCAGCGGCACAGAGAAAGATTGTGAAGGTATTGGAAATCTCATCGAAGTCTGAAAATCCGTTAGGTGTAAAGCTGAGTGCATTTAACCTGCACATTGTCACGCCAAGCGGCATGAAAACTACGGTTGAAAATGCGTTTCAGGCCAGCAAAGTCTATCGCAATGGTGGCCCCTATCTTGATTTACTGGAAACAACCCCGAGAGAAGCAAAGAAAGATTCCAGGCTCAATACGAGTGGAGATTTAGTTGGCTTTCGCCTTGAAGGCGAAGATTGGCCAACACGCCCGATAACTGCTTTTTATGACTGGCTATATTTATCCGCTTTACGGCAATCACCAACATTGGCGGAACAATTACTTGAATTTGACGGATTCACTGATATTGAGTTCAATCCAGAGCGCTCGTTGAATTGTCAAGCAGCTTCTGCTGCTTTGTTTGTTGTACTTACAAGACGGGGCGAATTTGAGGCGGTAACCTCAAATAGGTACTCCTTTCTTGAGAGGCTAAATGCTAGCAGGGTGACTTCAAGACCCATGCAATCTAGCCTATTCTAACTCCGCACAAAACTGGAGTCACAAGACTGAGGTCAGAGTAAACTTAAATGCCTAACATTACGCTCAACCGGAGCGCAGTTAAAATCCGGTTTTATTTTTCAGCTTTTCGAGCCCACTTGGTTAGCTCAACGTTAGGGGGTCGTAATGAACGAAGATGAGAAACAAGCGAAAAATTCATCAGACGCTCTTTCCGGTTGGCGCTTTTGTCTACTGGTAATGTGGGTTCATTCTCATTTAATTCTTGCCGAAGGCGTCAGATATTTGCAAATAATGCAGGCTGAAAAAAGAAATTTTTGCAGTTCTTATGGATTATGTTTGCAGGCCGTTACATCTACTTACCTTGCAGATTGTTCTGCTTAGAGCCACCTTAACTAAAAGTGAAAGTGCTTCTTTAAAACTACCTGAGATTAAAACATGAATTGGAAAGGTTTAATATTATACTTTGCAGTCATATTCGGCTATGCCATGAATCCATTGATATTTTCAATGATTGGATTAGCCGTGATACGACCTAAAACAATTAAAGTTGCGTTATGGGTTTCTGCCATTGCAGTCACAGCAGTATGCTTTCTGGCATTAAAAGGAGGCGTAGTTCAAGAGACCGTAATTGCTGCAGGCATTCTTGCTTTTATAATCAGCATTGCCCTTTACATGATGACTAGGCACATTATTACAAGCGTAGGAACCAAATATTTACTAGCGTTCATTATTTCCTTTGGCATTGGCTTTGCAGCTTTTTTTGGTGCAGCTTCAATTTTAGTCGAGATGTTTAATCATGATGACACTATAACACTTTCGGGAGCAATACTCGTGAGTCTAGTAACTTGGAGGATTTCTTTCATACAGCTGAAAAACAAAAGCATAACAGACATTTTTTACGGTGCAATATCTTCATTTAAAAATGTCGGGGATGCTGTTGCGTCAAGGATGGATGAAAATGACACCTCATATTATGCCCAAGCAGAAAAAGAAATAGCGAACAATAACCAAGACACAGGTTTGTGGGCTCAAGCGCTGGTATATGCTGAAGGTGATTTTGAAAAAAGAAAGATTGAATATATGAAGCTTCGTGTCAAACAACTCAAACGCAAAACATAAGTGACATGGCAACTTTCCGCACCCATTACGACAACCTAAAAGTTGCAAGAGACGCCCCCAACAGCGTCATTAAAGCAGCTTATAAGGTCTTGATGCAGCAGTACCACCCGGATAAATTTAATGGTACTGAGCAAGAGGCGTTACGAATTGCCAAGCTAATCAAACACTCCTACGATGTGTTAATTGATCCTGTCAAACGCGCCGAACATGACCGCTGGATTAATGATCAGGAAGCAAAAGCTAAGCAGCAGAGTGAACAAGCTCAATTTGAGGAAGCTGGCAAAGCAACCGAACATCAGTACCAAAGACAAGACACCCCAAAGTCCTCACCACCAAAAAACTCGACACCAGTACAAAGTCAGCCTATTTTTAAAAAAGTTCTATCGATTATTGCTTATACAGCAATAATCATTGCAACGCTCATCGTGATGTCCATTGGTGGCATGTTTGGCAGACTTGCAGGGCGATCAGCTTTCACCAGTGCTACACCCAGCGCAGAACAATATGAAGCAAAATTGATGAGCGGATTCATAGATGCAGCACAGAAAATCAATAAACAAGGTGCAACAATAGTAAATGACGAAACACTTATGGATGGTGCTACAGTTGGGCCAGGACTCCGTATTACATATCACTACATACTTCGCAACTATACATCACAGAACGTTGATCCGAGTACCGTGCAGACTAATATCCGAACAGAAGTAACACATAATATGTGTAGTAAAAAAGAAATGAAGTTAGGTCTGCAATACGGTGCCATCTATGGTTATATTTATGCAGGCAATGATAATGTTGAAATTACTCGTTTTGAGATAGATCGAAATGATTGTGAGTTTGAAACATTAAAAACTCAGCAAACTACGCCTGCAAGTACTAAAAATAATTCCGATATTTATTCAATTCCACAGAACACGATTAGCAAGAAACACAACATTCAAATCTACAATCAATGCAGGGAACCAATATCTGTCTCTATTACATATTGGAATGATGATATGTGGATAACACAAGGTTGGTGGTTAGTTCAGCCATTATCGCGAATCAACACAGGCTTACAGACCAATTTAAAAGATATTTACACCTATGCGTATTCAACAAGTTACATATGGAAAGCTAAAACAGGAAGTGGATTTGAAAGACCGATCACTAATCAGAGTTACATTTACTCTTCAGTCAATCCATTAACGGCTTCCGATACAAAAATGGTTCCATTTTTAGCAATGAGAGATAGCTTTAATTCATCAGATTCTTATTATGAATTTTCCTTAACATGCCCAAGCGAATCAGATGCACATTTTGCTGCAATAGAAGCAGTTCACCCTGATTTAAAACAAATCGATAGAGACCCCAGATTTGATGAGTGGATAGCCTCAAAACCGCAACAATTAAGACTACAATATAATCGAATAAGACGTAAAGGAACTTCAAGTGAAGTCATTAATATGCTCAATGCTTACAAATCTAATATTAGAAACCCTCCGAAAATCCCAAGAAGCCAGCTTATACCATCAAATAATAAGGCATATTTACCACCTAGCATTCCAGGTGATACTAATAACGACGGCATACTTTCTGGGAGTGAACAATATATACGCGACAATTCACCTAGGTAACGCAAATAACTGAGAAAGACGGGGTCAGTTCTAACATTCCAACATTCAGGCACTAATCCGCAGATATGAATAACTGGGGTCAGAGTAAAGTTAAATGCCTAACTCAACGCTCCAGGAAAGACGGGGTCAGTTCTAACATTCCAACATTCAGGCACTAATCCGCAGATATG
>JBAXTQ010000252.1:0-5295 GCA_037130115.1 Methylococcaceae bacterium | reverse complement strand
AGACACGATCATCGGTTACTTGCTTATCGGCACCGACAACACCGCACGCAAGCAGGCTGAAGACGCGCTGCTCAAGGCGGGAGCCCTGCAGGCCGCGATTTTCAATAGCGCCAATTTTTCGAGTATCGCCACTGACGCCAAAGGCGTCATCCAGATTTTCAACGTCGGCGCTGAGCGTATGTTAGGCTATGCAGCCGCCGAGGTGATGAACAAGATCACCCCGGCCGACATTTCCGACCCGCAAGAAGTGATCGCGCGTGCCGAAGCCTTGACTGGCGAGTTCGAAACCCTGATTTTACCAGGCTTCGAGGCGTTGGTGTTCAAAGCCTCACGCGGCATCGAGGATATCTACGAGCTGACCTATATCCGCAAGGATGGCAGCCGCTTCCCGGCGGTCGTGTCGGTCACCGCGTTGCGCGATGATCAAGACACGATCATCGGTTACTTGCTTATCGGCACCGACAACACCGCACGCAAGCAGATCGAGGCAGAGCAAAAACAACTTGGACAGAGCCTGCGTGACCACCAGTTCTACACGCGCTCTCTATTTGAAGCCAATATCGACGCGTTGATGACCACAGACCCTTTCGGCATCATCACGGATGTCAACAAACAGATGGAGGCACTTACCGGTTGCACACGCGACGAATTGATTGGTGCCCCTTTCAAAGGCTACTTTACTGATCCGGAGCAGGCCGAAGCAAGTATCAAACAGGTTTTGAGCGAAAAGAAAATCACCGACTACGAACTCACCGCCTTTGCCAGGGACGGTAAGAAGACGGTAGTGTCATTTAATGCCACCACCTTCTTCGACCGGAACAGGAAGTTGCAGGGCGTGTTTGCAGCTGCACGCGACATCACCGAGCGCAAACGCCTGGATCAGATGCTGCAGGAAAAGAACGTTGAGTTGGAGAGCGCCAGATCCGTCTCAGAAAAAGCCAACCTCGCCAAATCCGAATTCCTGGCCAGCATGAGCCATGAACTGCGCACTCCGCTCAACGCCATCCTCGGTTTTGCCCAACTGATGGAGGCCGGTTCCCCGCCGCCAACACTTATCCAGAAGGAAAGCATAGCCCATATTCTTCAGGCGGGATGGCATCTGTTGGAGTTGATCAGCGAAATACTCGATCTTGCTAAAATTGAGTCCAGGCAGGTGCCGCTGTCGATCGAACCGGTGTCATTGGCCGAAGTTATCCGCGAATGCTGGATCATGATCGAACCGCTGGCGCAACAGCGTGGCATCAAGCTGAACTTTCCGCAATTAGCCATCCCCGTTTTTGTGCGTGCCGACCGGATCCGGGTAAAGCAGATTCTCCTTAACTTGCTTTCCAACGCGATCAAGTACAACTGCAAGCAGGGAACGGTCGAGGTGCAATGTACCGAGAGAGTACCGGGGCGTCTGCGTACCAGTATCAGGGACACCGGCGCGGGACTTGATTCTGAACAACTCGCGCAATTGTTCCAGGCGTTCAATCGTCTCGAACAAGAGGGTGGCGATGTGGAAGGCACCGGCATTGGGCTCGTAGTGGCCAAGCAACTGGTTAAACTAATGGGCGGCGAAATGGGCGTGGACAGCACTGTCGGTGTGGGCAGCGTATTCTGGTTCGAACTCCTCTCGATAGCTGCGCCAGACCTTTCCCTGGAAACCGGCGACACAGGGGCAACGACCGCATCCGATGCGCCTCTCAGGAAGTTTCTGGAGGTGCCGGATAGGGTCGTGGAACAAACATTACCGGAGCTGCGGGCGGCTCACCAAGACCGGCTAATCCTGGTGACCGAAGATAACAAGAGCAATCAGCTATTGATGCTGCGACAACTGGACTTGCTCGGATTGAGTGCGGAAATAGCTGGCGACGGCCGCGAGGCGCTCGAACGCTGGCAAACAGGAGCTTACACGTTATTGCTCACCGACGTGAACATGCCTGGCATGAACGGCTATGAGCTCACGGCGGCCATTCGTTCCGATGAAGCGAAGACAGGCAAGAGGCACATGCCTATCATTGCCATCACCGCCAATGCCATGAAAGGCGAAGACGGGCACTGCAAGTCGGTCGGCATGGACGATTACCTGTCCAAACCGGTGATGTTGAGCGATCTTAAGGCGATGCTGGCCAAATGGATGCCGGCGACACCGCTACCGGTAGAGGTGCGCGTGCTTAAAGAACAGGTTGGCGATGATCCAGTCTTCATTAGCGAGTTTCTGCACAATTTCCGTGGTACCGCCCTGAAGATCGGGGCCGAGATCGAAGCGGCTATCAGTGTAGGGCATGCCCATGAGACAATCGCGGCCGCACATAAGCTAAAATCCTCGGCACGCAGCGTTGGGGCGCTCAGGCTTGGCGAGCTATGCGAACAGATCGAACAGGCCGAGAAAGCCGATGACAAGGAGATGCTTGCGGCGCTGCTGCCCCGCTTTAAAGAGGAACTGGCCGCCGTGGAAAATTATCTGCTTGCCTGGCAGTGTGACCTAACGGGGCAGCAGGAAGGAAAAAGTTGAGTAACAGCTTGACCGGCAAATACGACATTGCTATCCTGAGGCTCGATACGCCAACCCGTTTGCGCCTGAAACTCGATGTTCAAGTTTTTTTTAGCTGGAATGGGACGAACCCGGATAAATTAAGGAAACATCCCAACGGGATGTTTCCTTATTGCTCAGTCATTATAAGCCTGGAGTGTGAATGATTACGATGACACAGGAGCCACAGGAGCCACAGGCGGCGCACCAAAGCCAATTGATCTTGGTGGCCTTGGATAACGAGACCAGTCAACAGTTAATGCTGCGGCAACTGGAGTTGCTCGGGATGGCTGCGGAAATGGCGAGCAACGGCATCGAGGCACTTGAGCTATGGAAGATGAAAACTTACGCATTAGTGCTCACCGACGTGTACATGACCCTTATGGACGGTTACGAGCTTTCAGTCGCCATCCGCTCCGAGGAAGAGAAGATTGGGATGGGGCGCACGCCCATCATCGCCCTCTCCTTCAATACCACGAAAGACGAACGCGACCACTGCACGGCAGCCGGCATGGATGATGTTCTGTCCAAACCGGTACGGCTAATCGATCTTAAGGCGATGCTGGCCAAAAGGCTGCCGGTGGCACCGCAGCCGGTAGAGATCTGCGTGCTCAAGGAACAGGTTGGCGATGATCCAGCCTTCATTTGCGAATTCCTGCACAATTTCCGTGGTACTGCCCTGAAGATCGGGGTCGAGATCGAAGTGGCCATCAGGGAAGTGCGTACCAATGAGGCAGTCGCGGCCGCGCATAAGCTGAAATCCTCGGCACGCAGCGTTGGGGCGCTCAGGCTTGGCCAGCTATGCGAATATATCGAACAGGCCGGGAAAGCCAGCGACAATGCGATGCTCGCAGCGGCGCTGCCCCGCTTTAAAGAGGAACTGGCCGCAGTGGAAACTTATTTGTTTGCCTGGCCGCGTGACCTGACGGGGCGCGAGGAGGAGGAAATAAAGATCGCCGAGGGGCTGGGTCCGGAGAAGAGTCCTCACAATCAATCGATTGATGCCTTCAATGCTGTGGCCAATAGCGCCCAGAAGACACTGCTGGTGGTCGATGACGATGTGTTTCAGCATGAAAACATCGCAACCGCCCTGAAAAACGAGAAATATTGCCTGTTGTTCGCCACCAGCGGTAATGAGGCCATGAGAATGCTGCACAAGGTAAAGCCTGACCTCATTTTAATGGATATCGATATGCCCTGCATGAATGGTCTGGAGGTAGTGCGGAAGATAAAGGCATACCCCAGCTTTGCTGGCTTGCCTATCCTCATGCTGACGGGCAGAAGCGAAAAAAGCATCGTCATAGAAAGCCGGAAGGCAGGTGCCAGAGATTATATCGTCAAGCCGTTCACACGCGACATACTAATCGCCAAGATAAGAGAAGTGTTGCGGAGAGCTACTACTAAGTAGCTAAAAATATAACTAAACATAAACAATCATATATAAAAAACAGGGCTACCAACTTAAGGCGGGACACTTTTGACTATGAACAATCACAAAGCCATTTGCCAAAATCCCGTTAGGGATTAAATATGGGTAGAAAAAACATGTCAAGAAAATATCCCGTCCCATACGGGACGGAATAACACATACGTTCATATTTTCTACCCATATTTTGTGCCTAACGGCACAGGATTTATCGTTCAATGTTATACCAATATCCCATTATTCGCTCTTTGGGAGTACCTATTCAGTCCCCCTTTTTGAAAAAGAGGCTTGAATACTTACGACTTTTTGTTACTTGGCGAATCATTCTGCTGCTCAGTGTCCCGCCTTAAGTTGGTAGCCAAATTTTAAAAATGCCGATAAACAATTAAAATTGGCGATCATTGCCGAACTCCTTAGTGAAGTGAGCTGACTCATGCGTTTAACAGATTTTCAAAGACAAAGTATTTACGAAAGTGCAAAAAGTAATTTTGGCACAGATACGCAAGTCTGGCTATTTGGCTCAAGAGTTGATGACCACGCTAAGGGCGGAGACATTGATCTGTATATTGAACCGCAAACTCAAAAACCTGCTGATTTAATCACTGCCAAGTTGCAATTTCTCAGAGATTTACATAAAAAAATAGGCGAGCAAAAAATCGATGTCGTTTTGCATAGAGCGGATAGTACCGTTGACCTGCCTATTTACCGTATCGCCAAACAAACAGGGATTTTACTGCAATGAAAGAAACCATCGATGAAATTATAAAAATCTGTGACCGCCATGCCGACCGTTTGAATTGGGCGATGAGCCAACTGCAAAAACATACTCCCTTTACAGGGCAAACTTTAAAGCAAATAAATGACATTGAGCTTGCCATACTGGATCAATTCTCCACACGCTTTGGTAAGTTACAGGACTTAATGGGGGCAAAGCTGTTCCCGGCCGTATTGGAAATAACCAAAGAACCCGGTGAACTGAAAGCATTTATTGACAAACTTTATAGGCTCGAAAAAATAGGTGCCATTGCTTCAGCAGATGATTGGTTGTTAATGCGTGAAGCGCGTAATACCTTTTCACAGGATTATCCGGATGATCAAGAATTACAAGCGGCCATGCTGAATAAATTGTATGAGCTGGCAACACAACTATTAGCGGTATTATCAGGCATTAAAACCTTTATAACGCCTTATTTTAAATAAGAATAAGACATTCTCTTTTAAATGTAACGCATCACCTTACAAGGTACTATAAACAGCCAAGGTCGGGCACGACTTCCTCGCCATCCAATGCCCTTAAGCTAAGCGCAAGTTGTTTAAAAAACCGGAGTGCAATCGCTTCAGCTATTGCCTGTAA
>JBAXTQ010000251.1:0-5317 GCA_037130115.1 Methylococcaceae bacterium | reverse complement strand
CTATTTTAACCCTATCAATGCTGGTTACATCACAAATATTTAGGAAAGATGTCTAATATTTACATTAAAACCGGACAAAGTCCATTTTGAAAATGGGCTAACGGAACTATTAAATAATGTTCAAATCACGCTCATGTAACTGCATGTTAATAATTTTAAGCGTGGCCAAAACACCGGAAAAAACCTGATTAGAATGCACTGCCCGGGTTTTGCGCAATTCATTGCCGCAAGCCCAAGTGATGACACACTCGGTTAAGGCGTTGGTGTGTCCGCCTCTGGGAATCCTCACTTCGTAATCAACCAAGGCCGGCAATTTATAGTTATGCAGTGTCATCACCTTGTTAATGGCATCTATAAAGGCATCAAATCCGCCATTACCAGAACCTGAAGCAATATGTTTGGTGCCTTTAACATTAACCCGAATACTGGCCGTTGACTCTAAATCAAGACCGCTGGTAATAGAGCAGTTCAACAATTTTATATGTTGGTAACTCTTGCTTTCCAGCACATCGGCAATAATAAAAGGCAAGTCATCGGTGGTGATAGTTTGTTTTGAATCGCCCAGACTGACGATTCGTTCCAGCACTTTTTTCTGATTTTCTTCAGATAGATCAAGCTCCAAGAGTTCCAGATTTTTTTTCAATGAAGCTTTGCCGCTCATTTTACCTAAAGCATAACTCCGGGTACGAGAAAAACGTTCAGGCCCTAATTTGGTTTTATATAAGCCGCCCTTTTGATCGCCATCCGCATGAATCCCGGCAGTTTGTGTAAAAACATCAGCACCAATAATGGGGGCATTAGCCGCAACCCGTTTTCCGGAAAAATTTTCAACCATGTTGCTAACACGGACAATATGACTCTCATCAATAGCGAGCTGCATATTCATTTTATCGCGCAGCACCACGGCGACTTCAGCAAGTGAAGCATTACCCGCCCGCTCACCCAAGCAATTAACGGTGCAATGAATGGATCTTACCCCTGCACGGACGGCCGCCATAACATTGGCTGTTGCCAGTCCATAATCATTATGGGGATGAAAATCAAATTGCAGCTCAGGATAACGAACACACATATCACTCAGGTTTTTTAACACCTCTTCAGGCGACAAAACACCGAGGGTATCTGGCAACATAAAATGTTTGATGCCCGAATAACGCAAGTTATCCATTAAAGCGTAAACATAGTCTGGACTGTCTTGATAGCCGTTTGACCAATCCTCCAGATAAACATTAACCTTCAGGCCTTTTTCCTGCGCGTAATTAACTGTTTGCAAAATATCGCCGGTATGCTCAGCCAGCGTTTTTCCCAACTGTTCACGGCAATGTTTTTCGCTACCTTTGGTGAGTAAATTAATAACCTCACCGCCCGTTTCCCTTATCCAGTCTACGCTTTTGGTATGATCAACAAAACCGAGCACTTCAACGCAGCCGTTGAAACCTTCCTGTTTTGCCCATTGGTTAATGTTGGTGACAGCCTCTTTTTCACCTTCAGAGACCCGCGCAGAAGCGACTTCAATCCGGTCAACCCGAAGTGACTGCAACAACGCTTTGGCAATATTAACTTTTTCCGTGGGCGTAAAAGAAACACCCTGGGTTTGTTCACCATCACGCAAGGTGGTGTCCATCAATTGTATGGTTCTGGAATCTATGGACATAGTTAGTGACTGTAATTTTTCATGATTGATTTTTAGTGGCGCAGGATAGGGTAAAGTGACAACAAAACCCACTGCATAGGTGATTGACGTGATTTTCAGATATTGCTTCTTCAATCCTATGCGCCAAGCGGCTACAGATCATCAGGCGTTAATCCTGTTTTTTTTGCTATGCGTTGCAACATGCGACTGCCAATCTCTTCACCTTGATGAAAGGCGAAAATAAAATCATCATAACCTTCTCGCTGCAATACTTTATGTGAACCTGATTGTCTCTTTACTGACCAGCCTATCCGCACTAATGCCGTTAATACTTGTTTGGCTTTTGTACTTGGAAATGAACTCATGCAGCAAACAATAGATTCAGCTCTTCAGAGGCATCACCATGTTCTAAACGATCAGCAAGAATACGCAATGCCAAGGCCTCTATGTTTATAATGGCTTGCTCACGGGTATTACCGTAAACCATTGCTCCTGATAATGCCTCTATTTCAGCTATCCAGCGCCCATCCGTTTCTTGTTCTAATTCAATTTGATATTTTCTATTCATGCGCATTACCTCTGATGTATTTTTGGGCTGAATCGATAATCGCATCATTTTCAGGCTATTTAGTTACCGTTCCTAAACGCTTCTCCAGTCATCAAAGTTATCACTCTGATAAACCCACTTTTCAGCTTCTTCATTTATTGGCTTGAGATGTTCCCTGATCTTTTGGCTGGCCTCTTTCAATCCATCGTATTCTATTTGCGCTGATGGGTGTGGCATCGCTATCCATTTTAAAGACTTATCATTTATTATCTGCTTTCTGATACAGTTAATAAATACTGATTGTGCTGTGTTACCCAGTAACACGATGATATGGGGAGATAAACCAAATGACTCGTCAGTAGAGTTAAAATACTTGATGACATCATTCATGTTATTTAAGACATACTCTGAAACAGCATTTGAACCTGACTCTGAACCACCCTGAGTTGCCTTCAAATCCATAAATCTAAAATTATTAAATACATTGCCCGTATTTTTATCATTGATACCGTTTAGCATGATTTCACAGCGTCTAAAAAACGGTTTATTTTTGTGATACTTGTTTTTTGCTCCCGCAGTTCTAAACCAATCGCCCATATCTAAAATTCCGCTATTAGGCTTATCTACAGTGGGTTCAGACGCAACAAAAAGTATTCTTTCTTCTGCTTTGTTCCATTTATTAATATCGTAAGGTGTAAATTTCCAGCTATCCATTTTTACCTCGTATAACTTAAAAGCCAAGCGTAAGCCGGGATAAACCTAAGTAAATCCCGGTCTACCAATCTAAAATCCTTAAGCCCAAAGCCAAGGATAAGTTTGTTTATGTTGCTTTTCATACTCGGTGATCTTATCGACATGCTTTAAGGTCAAGCCTATGTCATCCAACCCGCTTAACAGATTGCTTTTACGAAACGGGTCTATATCAAAGGTAAAACCATTGCCAACCGGTGTAATAACCTGCTGATTTTCCAGATCAACCACAAAACGCACGCCTTCATTAGTGCTAATTTCCGCCATCAGTTTATCCAACTGATCTTTATTGACCTTTATCGCCAAGATACCGTTTTTAAAACAATTGTTATAAAAAATATCGGCATAGCTAGTAGATATAATGGTATTAAAACCATAATCGGCAATCGCCCAAGGCGCATGCTCACGGGAAGAGCCGCAGCCAAAATTATCACCGGCTACCAGAATTTTGGCACCTTTGAAGGCGGGTTTGTTCAGCTCAAACTCGGCGTTATCAGTGCCATCATCATTAAAGCGCCAGTCGTGGAATAGATGTACGCCAAATCCACTACGCTCAACTCTTTTTAAAAACTGCTTGGGAATAATCTGATCAGTGTCAACATTGCTTCGATCCATCAAAGCTGCAATACTTTCATGTTTTTTATACGGTTCCATAATTTTTCCGGTTTGCCTGTGTGTTAAAGGTTGCGAATATCAACAAAGTGACCCGCTGCGGCTGCTGCGGCTGCCATTGCAGGTGAAACAAGGTGTGTTCGACCCCCTTTACCCTGCCGTCCTTCAAAATTACGGTTTGAAGTCGATGCACTACGTTGACCCTTGGTCAGTTCATCACCATTCATCGCCAGACACATTGAGCATCCTGGATCACGCCATTCCCAACCCGCATCAATAAAAATTTTGTCCAAACCTTCTTCTTCAGCTTGGTTTTTGACATGATAAGAGCCTGGCACTGCAATCGCCGTGACCCCTTTGGCCACTTTTGTGCCTTTGGTTACTTCGGCAGCAATTCTAAAATCTTCTATACGGCCATTGGTACAAGAACCAATAAAAACTAGATCGATAGCAATGTCGGTTATTTTGGTATTGGCAGTCAAGCCCATATAGGCCAGTGCACCTTCACACGCTTTTCGTTTTATTTCATCATCAAAACTTTCAGGTGCAGGAACAACGCCATCAACGCCGACAACCTGTTCGGGAGAAGTTCCCCAAGAAACCTGCGGGGCAATATCAGCGGCATCAAGCGTAACCGTTGCATCAAATACCGCGCCGTCATCACTGGGCAACGTTTTCCAGTAAGCCAATGCTTGATCCCAATATTGACCGGATGGGGCAAATTCACGGCCCTTGAGATATTCGTAAGTTTTCTCATCCGGCGCGACCAATCCAGCTCTGGCTCCCGCTTCAATAGCCATATTACACAGCGTCATCCGACCTTCCATTGAAAGATCCCTGATTGCCGAACCGGTATATTCAATCACATAGCCTGTACCGCCCGCCGTACCAATTTTGCCGGTAATCGCCAGGGCAATATCCTTGGCAGAAGCGTATTTGGATAACTTGCCATTAACCACCACCTGCATGGTTTTCGATTTTTTCTGCGGCAACGTCTGGGTTGCCATCACATGCTCAACTTCAGAAGTACCGATACCAAATGCAAGTGCGCCAAAGGCACCATGGGTCGCTGTGTGACTATCACCACAAACGACGACCATACCCGGATGAACAAAACCATGCTCAGGAACCACAACATGAATTACACCGTTGTTCGGATTTTTCATGTCATATAAATTCAACCCGTTTTCGAGGCAGTTTTCAGCCATGGTTTCAATTTGTTTCTTGGCTATCGGATCAGCAATCGGCAGGTCGCGATTTTTGGTAGGTACACAGTGATCCATCGTAGCCAATATGCTATGTGGGTTGCGCACTTTCCGTCCAGACAGTCTCAGACCTTCAAAAGCCTGTGGACTGGTAACCTCATGCATAAGATGGCGATCAACATAAATCAAAGGAGCTTGGCCAGCTTCATCAACCACAAGATGGCTGTCCAAAATCTTTTCGTACATGGTCTTTTTCATAGCGTATTCCAAAGCTTACATACAGACTCTTTATTGAGTGTATGGCGTGTTACAGGATCAATCAGACAAGCATATTAAAATTATGCGTAATTGGTTATTATCCCCCAGAATAGGCCTGGTTTGCAATTCAGTGTTATTTAGTTTAGCCATATAGCTATTTTTACCTGGGGAATATGACCTGTTATTTAATGATATGTCATTTCTATTTTTCAGGTTATCAGGCAAAAAAAAACCCAAGACAATTATCTTGGGTTTTGATTTAAGAGCTTGGCAATTCCCTACTTTCGCATGGCAAACTGCCACACTATCATC
>JBAXTQ010000250.1:0-5331 GCA_037130115.1 Methylococcaceae bacterium | reverse complement strand
GAGCTGGGGCTCGGCGTTCCCAGAAAGTTATCTGTCCCGGCTTAAGTTGGTAGCCGTTTTTTGTAAACGACTCATGTAACAAAGCCAACAATTTCGGGCATCTGCACTGGATTACCACACTGCTTGTGGAAACCGGGGTAATTCGGTGTATGGCGCTTCGCTTATACACCCACTTAATATCTAACGTTTATTATCTAAATCCAATCGCCGTTATCAGGAAATTTACTTCTCAAAAACTCGCCCTGTGCGATTAATGCATCGGCATCTTTACTATTAACACTGACAATAATCTGCTCAATTTGATCATTCAAAATAGTTAATTGCTCAATTAAAATATCTTGCGAAGTTTTTCCGTTCCTCATTTTATGCATAGTAGCAAATACAGGTGGCAATGCTAAATAAGTCGTCAACATTTGTGGCAAATAATCCGTTACCGTTTGTTTGACAACGTGTAAATCATAATCCCCGGCATTCATTTCATTTAAACGCGGTAATAACATTAAAACATTGTCTTTAATATGGATTACTTTATTTAACTCAGGCTGCGCAACCCGTTTGCTGATTTTCTTTATTAACGACTCCAACATATCCCGTAAATCACGCGCTGATAATTCACCAATGGCTTGATTGGATAATATAGTTGTTTTGGGTGCAATTACATATCCACAAGCATATAGGATAGGTAAGAAATATAACCACCTGGGATCCCTGATGATAAAAAAAGCAAACAGACCGATTACTCCCCAAATACTACCCACTATATTAGGTGTGCTGTATAAAAATAATAACAACGACCGTTTTTCCATAGTTATTGATAACCTCTTATTTGTTTAAATGCCTGTGCTAATGAACCTTTGCGACCATCAAATACTTTGCCGCCTGTTAAATTTGCCAAATTTTGCAATTCATCTGCACTGGCTTCACCAAATAGAATAGGGAATACACGAATACCTGAAATATTATCGGATTCTTTGACATAAAAATTTTTAAAATCCCTATATCCTATACCACTCTGATTTAAACCGTCTGTCATTAGCACAATAGAATAAAACTGATTAGGATCAGCTTTCTTAGCAATAGCAGTTTGCTGATAAGCCGTTTGTAAAGCACTGAAAATCGCCGTGCCACCGCCTACCTTCATATCAGTAACATAATGTTTTATTTCTTGTAATGCGCTACCATTTTTATCAATCGTAAATTCTCGAATATCCATGATGATATTGCTAAAAGTAATAATGGTAACTTTTTCCCTATTTCTAAAACGAGCAAATTGTCCCGTCATCGTTGCATCATCACCTGTTAAATTATTCATGGCTTGTTTTAATGCGTTAATTCTGTCGCCTTCCATAGAGCCGCTTATATCCAACACAAAGAATGAATGACTGGGTTTTCGTCTATCATTTAAATAGGCTAATAATATCTCATTAACGGCGGCGATATTATTAGGAAACGGTAAATCCATTAAATAGCCTTTAGGAAATTGCGTACCTAACGCCACTTCCGCATTCACTGGACGACGGTCGGTATTGCTCATCATCCAGTTTTGAAATTCAGTGGATTTTAAATAATCGACTACTTTTTGATAATCAGTAGCTTTATCTTTATTTAATAAAATGATCGGATAATCCGCCGTGATAGTGCCTTCTTTTGGATAAATTAACACTAATTTTTCGGTCAATGCAGGATTACGGTTTAATTTCAGTAATTCAGATTCATAATTAAATATACCGTCTAATTTGTTTTGATCGCGTAAAAAACTGTCACTTAAAAACCCAGAACTACCAGCCGTTAAACTTTGGCCGCTAAAAAAATTTTTCAGCTTTTCGGCATCAACATCCTGCGCGGTAATCACATCACCTTTATTGGCAAATGCCGCCTGTACACTCATCACGGTAGAAAAACCGGAATTGGAAGCCGTTGGATCGGTCATTGCATATTTCAATTGCCCAGCTTTTACTTTGTCGGCAATTTGTGCCCAAGTAATATTGGGGTTATCTATCCAGCCCCATTTTTTCGCTAAACTTTCTTTAACAGCAGGAATAACAGGCGATATGGAAATTTTTTCCTGTCCTTGTATTATTTTTTTATCGGCTTGTAATAAACTTAAGTATTTAGCGTGTGAAAACCAAGCTAAATCAAAAGGTTCTTGTTGGGCAGTTATTTTTTCCGCACCGTCTAATGTCCCGATATATTCCATTTGTAACTGTACGCCCGTTTTTTCTTTAATCGTTGCCAGCATAGGTTCTATATCTTTTAATTCAGAACCTGCAATGACTTTTAAGGTTGTACCGCTGTTAAATACTTTACTAATATCATCCGTTGTACTGCTATCGCAAGCGGTTAATAAGAGTAATAAACTAAAACAGTTTGTTAAAAATATAGTGCGTAATGAATTCATAAGAAATCCGTCTAAATAAAATTTACCTCATACCCATACACTACGAGGAATGAGAGAAGCTAATAATTATAAATGTACTAAATTATCTTGTAACTTCGTACCGTTTGTGAGTGTGTCGCTTTCTTGTTGCCGTGTTTTATCTAAATAGGCTTTGGATTTATCAATTTCAGTTGATAATACGTTCACGGTTTTCTGCATATTCGCCAATGCTTTTATTTTATAAGCTGCCATCATATCCATAGTCTGATAAATATCGGCAAACGCAGCTTTTAATTTATCTATTTCAATAGTGGAATTAACTGCCTGATTATTAATATCACCTGCCTGTTGTTTTAACATTTTAGCGGTATTGACAATCATATTGCTGGTGGTGGAATTTAAGGCGTTTATTTGATCCAAGACCAGTTTTTGATTGGTTAAGGCTTGCGCTACCATGACCGCTGTGCGTAATGCGGAAATAGTGGTAGTGGTCGCTCTATCTACACCTTTTATTAATTCCAGATTATTTTTACGCACCATGTCCAAAGCTAAATATCCCTGAATACTGACTGCCAGTTGAGTTAGTAAATCCTGTACTTTTTGGCGTATATAAAACAGCATTTCTTCTTTAACAATGCGGGCTTTTTCTGGCGACTGAATTTCAATTTCTGCGATTTTAGTTTCCAGCGTGGCATCAATTTGTTTGCCTAAATAAATATATTGTTCCAATTTACCCATGATGTCCCATAAATTAGCTTTTTCGGTTTCGATGAGGGCATTATCTTTGCGCAATTCATCTTGACCGTTATATAAGGCTTCGATAATTTTATTGAGATGGGTTTGTGCGGATTGATATTGATGAAAATAATCCAGTAATTTATTGCCGAAGGGAATAAAGCCGAGTATTTTCCGGGGGGTAAATAAATCTTGTTGCGTGGGATCCAGTTTTTCTACGGTGTTGCGTAAATCGACTAAGGTTTTACCGATTGGAGCATTATCATCAAATACGCCACCTTTATTCAGGGTGTTGGCAGGTCTTTCCAACATACGGTTGGACATACTGGCGGAGGCTCTGATTTCGTTGCTGCCCATGTTGTGGATAACGTTCACTTTTTCTTTGAAGCTGTCACTGTTGACTTCGCTTGTAAGGACTATTTCGATGAATTCGGCGGCTTTTTTGTTCAGTTGTTCGTGCTGTTCGGCGGACACAGGTACTTGCGATAAGGCTTTTTCGGTGGGAACTGCGGCAACGGGTTCGGGTGGTGTTAACTGGCTAGGGGTGGTCTCGGTCATTATAAAATCCTCTGGGTTTTGAAAGCTTGGCCGATTTGCGGTGCGTTATTTAGCGGTAGAGACTTGCTTAATCATGTCTTCCAGTATTTCATAGCTGGGTGCGTCAATGACGTTCACTAATTCGAGTGGGGCTACAAAACTGCTGTCCTTAGACGCGCTTGCATTGGTTAGGCGAAAGCCGTGGCGGATAGCGATTTGTTGTAGCGTTTCATCATTGCTTAAGGCATCAGCGAGTTTTTCCGCGTCGCTGTTAAAGGGAATGAAAATGTGTTTGGTGAATAAAGTCGGTTCTGGATAGAGCAACACCATATCGGTTCTTATCGCACTGTTTTTGATTTTAGCTTGTTCTCTTAAAAATTGCGCTTCGTAAATCATCACTAACGGCGATTTTCCCATGCCCATGGTTAGATAATCTTGAAACGGAGTTTCGGTGGAGTTTTCTGCAAAACCTTGGCGAGAAAACAAGGAGGCTAATTTAGGGGCTAACAGGGCGATTTGTGCTTCATTTTGGACGATGGCATTCTTATTAAGAATGTAACTGGCGAGGGCTAGATACATTGCCGCGCTGTTGGAAGTGCGCACATCGGTGGTGGCAACTAAGATGGATTTGTTGGCAGGGTATAAGTCGCTACCTTTTAAATCTGTCCAGCGTTTTTCGTTGATAATCAAGTTGAACAACGCGGTCATATCGATAATGTAATAGGCATCACCACGTTTTTTAACGATGTTATTAGTGATTAATATCTCGGCAATCGGTTTCCATGAGGCAATCGCCATCGGGGTAAAAAATGGTTGCATTGATTTTTTGATATTTTGATCGCGTTTGATTTTTTCAGCCGCTGATACGCCCACAGGGAACGCAAAATCATATTGTTTGGCAAGATTGGGCTGGGTGGCTATTTCGCGTGAACCCGCTTTTTCTACAGTGACGGTTAAGTTCCACGGGGCTTTCGCTAACGCTGCGATGGTGTCGGGATCACGAAAAAAATCTATTTTTTCTGAACCGATAACGCCTTTAATTTCATGCAGTGCTTGTGATGCTTTATTACTGGCTTGATCAGTAATGGAAACATAGATAGCTGCACCGACCCCTGCCAGTAACATCAAGGTCAGTAAAGGTGCAAGTAAGCGTTTTAACATAAGGTTATCCTCGGTGGTCGCGGCTGATTTTTACAGGGTGGCTAATGTAAACTAATGGGTCATATCCTTGCAATCGAATATGCCTAAGATAGATTTAGAAGGTTAATGAAATCCCATAAAACCGCCTCTTGCATTTTTTTATCTTAATTAAATTTCATAACTTATACTTCAGTTTATTTAATTTCACAACAACATTTTTATTACAGAAATATTAAAACTATAGGACATATTCAACGCCATTCCTAACCGGCATACAAACCCCACATTTTAATGAACAACAGCCGGAATTAACGCCACACTTAATGATGGAAGAAAGCTAAGGCTCAAGCCCTGAAAAATCACATTTAAAGCCTGACTCCGAAACACCATTATTTTTGAATAAAGTAGTGGTGATTGAAACGAATCCCGGCACGCAGGGATGCCGATTCATAGGAGGGGATTAATTTCTAAAACTTTTTGTTTCTTTGGCTACCAATTTAAAGCGGGACAGATAAATAAAACTGGTCTATTGATTCCGGGAG
>JBAXTQ010000025.1:0-28569 GCA_037130115.1 Methylococcaceae bacterium | reverse complement strand
TAGGGGCAGAAGATTTTCTGCCCCTACATTAGGGTGTATGTTATCAGGGTAGAAAATTTTCTGCCCTTACGGATTACTTTGCGCATATTCTGGCTCAATCTGAACACCTATTCTGAAACAAGTTGAACACTGATTCTGGTTTCAAGCTGAACACTTTTTTGGATTTTCCAGAATATGTGGCTAATGACGGACAAAATTGGCTTACACCAAGGGATAGCACGTTGCAATCATCTGTAAATATTTGCAGAGTTCACGATCAATGGCTCTTCATAGCGCAGCCATTGACTTGAGATATATTTCCAAACCAAAGTCGATACCCAGATTGTTAGCATTATCGCTATGATCTGGAACTACTGTCTAAAAAGAAAGATTCCGTGAACAGAAACATAGGAGTTGGACTCAGTGGATTATCAGGTGTTTCCAGTGCAGAGAAGCCCAACTTAGTATAAAAGGAAATCGCTCCAGCGTCCGCATCGAGGTACATTCCGCGACACCCGGCAATATTTGCGGCTTTCTTCGTTTCGCCAAGAGCATGCTTCATTAGTCGACTGCCGTAGTTATTGCGTTTGTACGCAACATCAACTCCGAGCATAACTAAGCGTACGCAAGGAACCATTGAAGGAAAAGACTGGTTCGAGAGATTGCTCAGGAAACTTTGATTAACATAAGACATCATCAAGGTATAAAAACCTACGAATCTGTCATTATTGGCCGTATCAAGCAGAGCCCAAGCAACTGAAGTACCAGCGTTAACTTGTGGTTTTAGGCTATTGTTAACGAACTTATTGATAGTTTGATGGCCACAGTCAAATTTCTTCAGTTCTTTGTATTTTTTAGTCGGATCGAACTTCTCAATCTTTACCGTCATTTACCTGATTTCCTCGAAATCTGGCAATTCACCGAGAGACTTCATGGCCTGGGTTGGCTCTGGAGGCTGCTTCATTAGTGCAGCAAAACGGCGCTGACCCTCAACACCTAACTGAATTGCGGAATAGTTCGCGATAACCTGTTGCGCACGCTCGGCGGCAGGTGCGAGAACGAAAGCTGTTACGTCGATACCCATCAGCGCCGCTGCTCGAAAGATAAGGTCTTTCATATCCTCTGTTGTCTTTAGTTCCATACGCGCCTGCTTAAGTGTTGTTCCCATGATCTTTGCTCCTGTTTGATTTGGTAATTAATTGTACGGCTAATAGTCGTATGGCGTCAACGCATTATGTTTATGATCGCGCTGATCCAGCCACACTTTAGCTTAATGGCTAGAGCGGAGGCCTGTGTTTTATTGGTAGGTTTTAGGTGTTCAAATTAATCAGAATACGCAATTAGGGTGTTGTTATCAGGGTAGAAAATTTTCTACCCCTACGGATTACTTTGCGCCGGGATTAATGTTAGCCGTTCATGGCTAAATGTACCTGCTGCATATTCATTCAATCAGTCGCGTAGGTCGGTTTAGCGACAGCGTAACCCGACAAATCAAAGTGTCTATAAGGTGAAAGGTTATTTATGCGCAAGTTGCCTAAAGGCGGGGATACAAACCCGGGTTTGTACTCCAAATTTACAAGGTGTCGTACACGTTACTGCCATTAAGTTAAGCGTGTGGAGACAATAAAGTGAGGATTTATTTATTGCGGGTTGCACTTAGCAAGCATCAGTGACTTTTTTCTGTCTTATGATGGTGTTTTATTAACGCTACTGAATAGGCGCTTTGAGTAGAGATCGGGAGGGCAAACCACTGTCATGATACGCGTCGAATAAGACTGCCACTTACGAACCTAAAGCTAAAAAAAAAACCCCCGCTACTTTAAAAGTAACGGGGGTTTTTCAATTCCTTAACTGATCGTGAAACGACCAGTTAATTATTTCATATTAAATGAAGCTTGGAATTAATGGAGCGTCAATTGTAATCATTTGACGGTTGCCAGCTTCATCATAGAAGAATAACAAACCAGCAAAACGACTGTCTGGATCATAGATCAAGTCAGCTAAACGATAAACTTCCCATGCTGCGTCAGAAGCAGTTACTTGAACTGTTCTTGATTGACCTGGAGCAAGTGGGCTGTTATCACTAACAGTCAAACCTTCTTCAGCCAATAAGTCGTCAGGATAACCTGATTCATCAACAGATACTGCAGCGTCCATGAAACGTACACCAGCAGTGTTGAACTCACCTAAACGAATAGATGAATCACCATTGTTAGTGATAGTCATGGTCATTTGCATTGCACGACCTGGTACACGATAAGTAGCATCTTCAATCTTAACCTTAACTGTAGTAGCAGGCATATCAATTGATTTAATACCACGTAACAAACCAGCTTGCAGAGGAGTTGTAATAGGGAACTTCTCGTTAGTGCTAGCCATTGACATAGCAATAATTACGACAGTACCTACAGCAAAGCCCAATGCAACTTTCTTATCAGCAGCGCTAATCAATGAATCAGCTTTACCAGCTTCAACAGCGATTGAACGTGGGATAAACATTGGTTTACGAACCCAGTATGCAAGCCAAATCAAACCAATAGCGTACCATGCAGCATGCCAGAAGTAAGTGTTGCCCAGGTTATAAGTTTCCAGGTCAACAGTTTCGCCTGTCAAAGTAGTAATTGGGTTAACAAAAGATCCCATAGAACCAGTAATAGTTACCCATTTACCTGGACCGATGATTGGACCGCCGCCTTTAACGTTCAACATAGTGTGAACGTGCCAGTCACCTGGACGACGTGCTTTCAACAATACTTTAAACTCATAAGTCTCACCCAGTTCCAAAGAAACTGAACGTGGAACTAATTGACCACCGATCCAAGACCCTGCACGAATAAATACAGGACCAGGAATACCAATGTTCAAGAAAGAGATTTCTGGTTTATCAACAGTTTCTGGCCAGCCAGTAAACACGAAGAATTTACCTGAAATTGTCATTGTATCGTTAACTGGCACTTCTTCTTTTGACCAGTTAAGGTCAAACCAGTGAATAGTACGCATACGCATAAATGCGGCTTGCGATTTTTCACCATGAGCAGATGCAGTTGGTACATATAACATCGCTGCTGTAACAGTAATCAGCAGTGCGACAAAGGATAATTTAGCAACCTTGTCTTTTAATATTTTCATATATCCTCCTCTATAATAGAGAATCTATAGTTTTTGAGTATCTAACGGAAACAAAATAACGATTATTTAGCTGCCGTCAGTCTTTTTTATTTTTCGATGTAACAGTTCTTATACAGACTCAACAAATGCAGTTGAGTTGAACCACTTGCCGAAGAAATGCCACAAGAAGTATATTAAGATACTCACGAAACCAGAGAAGAACGCTGATACAGGAGCAACGTCTTTACCGAATGTTCTCAGTGTACCTTTTTCTACCATTCTGATGTATTCAGGTGTACCGGTTCTAACATAGTGGTAACCTTGTAAATCAGCTAGTGTCATCATCATACCGTTATATTCAACAGGAACATGTAACGGAGCAATGATTGGCCAGTTTCCTGGATAGAACAACAGACCCCAAGCCAAACCACCAACAACAGCAGTTGCTGTCATACTGCCAGTCAACATCAAGATAGCGTCAAGTACAATTGCACCTGGCATCAAGTTTGAAGGGAAGCAGAAGTTTACAGGGAAATAAGTCCAACCCCAGAAGTTTAAATATCTGTTGACCCACTCACCTAAGAGCAAACCTAAAATACAAACTACTGCGCCGAAAGGCAAACGGTAACGGTACCACAACATAGCTTGAACAGCAGCAGGGAAAGTGATTGAAACGATTGGAGCTACAGTTACCCATAGACGTCTATCTTTCCAGTCAGTCCAGAAATCCCAGTCACCACCGGTTAACATATAGTGAATGTGATATCCGCCAAGTACAACGAAGAACAATGTAAACAAAATTAGCCAATCGAACGTGCGTGAAACTTTTACAGCCTCAGCGCGTGAACGTACAGCTGATTGAGATGCGCTCATAGCTTACCTCCTAAAGGATTTAAATTATTTTTATTAATCATTAACTTATCAACTTCGTTGCTTCGTCGTGAAAAAGGACGAAGCAACCAGGAGATAGTTAATTATTACAACCAAGACTTAAAATTAAGCTAAGTCTTTTTTCAGAAGTTTAGATAAAGCTCCAACTTCTATGTTTACAATACCCATTACACCTAAAGCAGCCCATCCAAAGAATACGAAGCCGTAGTGTAAAGGTGCAACAAACAATTCTTCCATAAACCAGAAAGTGTGACCCCATTCGTTCAAGCCAACATTTGGCAAGATCATGAAAGGACCAACTACTGATACTAAATACTGAAGAGACAAACCTTTTTGATAGGTTGGTAATCTTGTTTTAGCATATAAGAAAGAAGCACCACCAGTAATGATGTAGATAGGATAGCTCAAGTAGAATTCAATGATGTGACTTGGTGTAAAGTCAGTATCACGAACAATAGTTTGATGCCATGTACCATCTTGCTCTGTAAAGTAGCTAGCGCCATAATAAATAGCGATACCGTACATTACCAACCAAGTCCAATGAGTAAAGTGTCTTCTTAACTCTTCTCTTGGAGTGATTGACATCACTTTACGATCACGAGATTTCCACAAGTAACCCCACAGGATACCGGCAGTAGATACTTCCAATACAAATTCAATGTATAGAAAGTTCATCCAGTAAGTTTCGAATTCAGGTGCAAATGAATCTAGACCGGCTGACCAGCCATAGACACCTTCATACCAACGAACCCAACCGTAAAATATGACATAGAGCGCAGCGCCCAGGAACATATTTCTTTTGTTTAACAGCGGTGCTTCCGCAGCATCAGCTTTCACTGATTCAGTTGTAGCTGCCATTTCTACCTCCTAAAAATTAACAAATCCCCAGTCGATTGACCAGGACTCTATAGTACAACTCCGTTTTCCCACTTCTTGCTTAAACTAAATTTAAGGGAAGTCTCACCAACTCAATTTGGTGAGTTGTCAGTCTACCAGTTCGAATAACCTTGTCAAGTCAAAAACATTCTACAATTTTATTTCCTTGCAAAAATTCATGCCGCCATAAAATTTTCCTACGCTTAATATACTGATTTCTGTTAAAATTCTGTCACAATTCTCAATAATGAGTCCTAATTCAACTACCTACATTTTATGAAAAAATACCGAACATTACTGCTGGTCGCAGGCTTGGCTGTTCTACTTTTAAGTCAATATAAAGTCGTTATGCCTGTTATTTATAAAGTTGTTGCATCTGATCTTTTTCTTGTTGACAGCAACGACCAAGCCAGCTCCTTACCCATTTCAACACCTTTATCGGCAATCGCTTTCATGCATTGTAATAATTACATTAAATCCGAACTCGGCTCTGATGCGACCGTTATCTTTCCTGAAAAACCGTTAAATGCCTATACTTTTGGCAATTATCAGTACCTTATTAGTGCTGAAGTTACACTCACCAGAGATACTGCCGGCACAAGCACAAAAAAATATGTTTGTCGCATCACTTATAACAACGGTGACAATGAGGAAGGTGCTCTTGATTTCGACAACTGGTCCATTATCGGACTATCAGGCTTGAAGGACTCGTAAAAAACTGAACAACATTAAACAAAAATGCCGGTTAATCAATGATATTTGATTAACCGGCATTACCTGTCGTTTTAGGGGATTTTTTAATAACTCTACGCGGTAACAGCCGATCAAATACTATACTATCGATGGATTTGATATTACGTTTTACCTGACAAATAGAATTCATTGCTGCTAAAAAGCAGCATCAATCCCAGCGATCATCCCTAACCTGCACTTTTCCATTGTCAATGCGCACCGAAAAGCAGTGTATATTTTCATAGGCGGGGGGAGATTTAACAACACCCGTTTTAACGCAAAAACTGGCACCATGACGAGGACAGATAATTTCATCACCGTCTAACTCACCACTCGCAATTTCTCCGCCATCATGCGAACAAACATCTTCAATCGCATAAAAACCACCGTCAACCTTAAATACGGCTACATCCGCTCCATCGATATCAATGACGATATTTTCGCCATCTGCCAATGCGGTTTCAGCTATTACATTGATCCAATCAGACATACTCCAGCCTCGATTTTTTAACGTTAACCTTTAAAATAAACATCATAACGCAATAGTTTCCCGTGAAAACTCTCATTAGGCTTGCCGCCTAAAGGCTCCGCATAGTCAGGACTTTTTACCACGACCCGTTTTCCGGCAGCCATTAAAGCCGCTGCAAAAAGCTGCTCTTTATCTTGATCATCGCCCAACAAGTCACGTAAGACCATCATTGATTTCTTGGGCAGAGCGGATTTTTTACGCTTGGGAGGAAACATGGGATCAAGATAAATACAGTCCGGCGGCGGATCCAACGTTGCCAACAACTCAATGGCATTACCGGCGAGTAATAGGGGCGGCTGAAGATTTAGTTTCTGCATCCACTCCAACTCAAGCAAGCGTTTAAAACCATCGCCGAGTAATTCTGCCATCACCGGCGAACGTTCAATGCAAAGCACTTCATAGCCCATGCGAAAAATATGTAAACTGTCCTGACCCCAACCCGTAGTGGCATCAACAACCGTTCTGGTTTTTCGCCCGAGTGCATGAGCCAAAGCCCCATCTTTCGGTGCTGGCCATGAGCGCTGCTCACCGTTGCGTGGCTCTATATCAACGACCAAGCCCCCTTTTTTTAGCAGCTCTTTATCAAGTAACTTTAAACAGCCATCGCGCCAGCTTAAAAAAAAGCTTTCCGGGCACTCGTCATTAACCGCTTGATATAAAGGAACCTCTAGTCTTTCGGCAAGCTGCTGAAACGGCAGGCTATCGCCCTGCCCTTGATAAAGTACGGCCAGTTTTCCGGTGTATTTTTGCACTGAAGAGTTATCGGGATCAGCTTATTCTGTAGAAATGGCTTGTTGTTCGTTTTTCAACGCCGCATCAAGGGTATGCCAAGCCAACGTTGCACATTTAACCCGAGCCGGATATTCACGTACACCGGCTAATACGGCCAGTTTACCAATCGCTTCAAGATTAAAGTTTTCATCTTTACCGGTAGTCATTTCATGAAACTTTTTAAATAATTCTTCAGCTTCATTCTCGGTTTTACCTTTAACTATTTCCGTCATTAACGAAACCGATGCGGTGGAAATAGCGCACCCCGAGCCCTGAAAGCTGGCATCGGCAATCACATCATCTTCCATTTGCAAATATAAAGTCAGGCGATCACCGCACAGTGGATTAAATCCTTCGACTTTTCTATCGGCATTTTCAATGATGCGAAAATTGCGCGGGTTACGATTATGGTCAAAAATAACCTCTTGATAGAGGTCGCGTAAATCATCAAACATGGTTGCTCTCTGTGCGTTTTATTCAGAATAGAAATGGGGATACAGTTCTTCCGAACTGATATAGCGACTGGCTAGTCGCATAATGGCTCTGCTGGTTCCGGTATCCAATTCTGTATGATTTGGAATGGTTAATATTTGTTTTTGGCCCTGAACCACGCGCGTCAATTTTATGTGACTACCGCGTTGCGAAGCAATAACAAAACCAAATTGCGTCAAAATGGCTAAAACCTGTTTAGCGGTCAAGCGTTTTAATTTTGGCACACCGCCGCCATTTCGTAATTGACTACAATCGGTGGATTAGGCGCAAAACCTAAAGCAGACAAATCTTCGCCATCTAAATGCAAGCTGATTGCCTCGCGTAAATTCAGCACCACTTCATCTAAGGTTTTGCCTTGTGTCACAATCGGTAATTCAACACACTCAGCGATAAAGCCGGATTCTTCGCCCGTGTGTATACAGGCTTTAATTGTGTAAATCATTAGCCAAATACCTCAATCAAGGATTCTATCCCTTTCATTAACACATCAATTTCTTCTTTGGTATTATACATGGCAAAAGAGGCGCGTGCCGTCGCAGGTACTTTATAAAAATCCATTACCGGCATGGCACAATGATGCCCTGCCCTGATTGCAATACCTAAACTATCCAGCATGGTGCCAATATCGTGTGGATGTATTTTATCCAACACAAAAGACAAAATTGCGCCTTTATGCTCAGCCTCGCCAATGATTCGAAGACCCTTAATTTGTTTGGCTTTTTCCGTAGCATAAGCCAATAACTCAGCCTCGTAAGCCGCAATATTATCCATACCGATAGCATTTAAATAATCAATGGCCGCACCCAAGCCAACGACATCAGCAATATTCGGCGTGCCGGCTTCAAACTTATAAGGCAGCACATTGTATTCGGTTTCTTCAAAGGTGACTTTGCGAATCATATCACCACCACCTTGATAGGGTGGCATGGCTTCCAGCAGCGCTTGTTTGCCGTAAAGCACACCAACACCTGACGGGGCATACAGCTTATGCGCCGAGAACACATAAAAATCACAATCCAGTTCCTGCATATCCACGGTTATATGAGGAATGGCCTGAGCACCGTCCAACAGCACCGGAATGCCTTTTTTATGCGCGACCGCGATAATCTTTTTAACGGGATTAATGGTGCCCAAGGCATTGGACATGTGCACGACAGAAATCAGCCTGGTTTTATCATTGACCAGCTTTTCAAACTCATCAAATATCAATTCACCTTGCAAATTAATGGGGGCGACTTTTAACACCGCGCCGGTTTGCTCGCACAACATTTGCCAAGGCACAATATTGGAATGATGCTCCATGGCGGTAATGATAATTTCATCACCCGGTTTAATATTGGCTTTACCGTAAGTTTGCGCGACCAGATTAATGGCTTCGGTAGCGCCTTTAACAAAAATAATTTCTTTTTCGCTGGCGGCATTAATAAAGTCTTTAACTTTAGTCCGAGCGCCTTCAAATTTGTCAGTAGAACGAACGCTTAAGGTATGGACGCCACGATGCACGTTGGCATAATCATGACTATATAAATGCACGATGCTGTCAATAACCGCCTGCGGCTTTTGGCAAGTAGCGGCATTATCCAGATAAACCAAATCCTTGCCACGAATTTTCTCCTTAAGAATAGGGAAATCCTGGCGTATTTTCTGTACATCAAACACGGTCATAACCACTCCTTATTAACGCCTTCTTGCGGGAAGCGAATCAACACTTGCTCCAACACCCTGTCATGCAGTCCTTTAATCTTAACCTTATCAACCATTTCATTGGCAAAGGCAAAGGTCAGTATGTTACGCGCAGTTTCTTCATCAACACAACGTGATTGCAGATAAAAAACAGATTTTTCATCCAACTGCCCAACAGTCACACCATGCCCGCATTTAACATCATCGGCGTAAATTTCCAACTGCGGTTTGGTATCCGCTTCAGCATCGCTGGATAACAGCAGATTGCGGTTATTCATTTGCGAGTCGGTTTTTTGGGCATCCTCAGCCACAATCACCCGCCCCTGAAACACACCTCTGGCCCGACCATCCAATACGCCTTTATAAAGTTCACGACTAATACCATGAGGCTGTAAATGATTAATACGGGTATGGTTGTCGATATGCTGACGTTTGATACCCAAATACAAACCGTTTAGCTCGCACTCGGAAGCCTTATCCAAATCAGTATGAATGTCGCACCGCGCCAGCAAACCGCCAAAAGCGAAGTTATGATGGTTAAAGCGGGCATCTCTGGATTGCTTAACGTAAATACCGCCAAAATGGTACGCTTTTTCAGACTCACATTGCATTTTATAAAGCGTTACCTGGGCATTTGCACCTACAAAAACTTCTGTAACTGCGGCTGATAAATAAGCGTTATCCAGACCGACAAACGTTTCTATGACGTTGGCCTCGGCCATTTCATCCGCGACAATAACAGTGCGTGTCGCGGTCAAAACATCGTTTTGGGTAGCGATATGTAATACTTGTATCGGTTTTGCCAACACTTGTTTAGCGGCAACATGGACGAATAAACCATCCGTAAACCAGGCGGCATTAAAGGCAATAAAGCCATGCTCACTGTTATTAACGGCCTGATTAATATACTTTTCCAGCTTATCCGGCTGTTTTTCCAAAGCATCAGCCAGACTCATCACCGATATATTTTCCGGCAAGCCGTCCAAAACCGAAAGTTCTGCGGAAAAATGCCCGTCAACCAACACCACCGACCACGCATCTTCTAACTGATACGATTTCAGCCAATCGCTATCAACAGGACTTGCGGTTACACGGGTCGCCGGCGAGAACAATTTTTTCTCGATTGCCGACACATTGGTATAACGCCATTCTTCTTCACGCGGCGATGGAAAGCCCTGTACTGAAAATTTCTCTAAAGCGTCACTTCGTAACGCCGTCAACCAAGACAATGTTTGCCCTGGCAATGCCGGTGCCAGCGTTTGATATTCTGCCGCATAACGGCTTGCTAATGCCGTCGTCATTATGCTGCCGCCTGAGTATCTTCCAGCCAACTGTAGCCTTTTTCTTCAAGTTCCAATGCCAATTCAGCACCGCCCGATTTAACAATTTGACCGTTCGCCAAAACATGGACAAAATCCGGTTTAATGTAATCCAGCAAGCGTTGGTAATGGGTTACCATGACAAAAGAACGTTCAGGAGAACGCAAGGAATTAACGCCTTCCGCAACCACTTTTAAGGCATCAATATCCAAACCGGAATCGGTTTCATCCAAAATGCACAACTTGGGTTCAAGAATAGCCATTTGCAGGATTTCATTACGTTTTTTCTCGCCGCCGGAAAAACCTTCATTCACGGCGCGATAAAGAAATTTCTCATCCATTTCCAGCAAACGTATCTTGCCTTTAACCAGCGTTAAAAAATCCATCGCATCCACTTCCGGCTGTCCGTGATGCTTACGAATCGAATTAAGCGCCGCTTTTAATAAATAAATATTACTGACACCGGGAATTTCAACCGGATATTGAAACGCCAAAAATACGCCTTCACGCGCCCGGATTTCAGGAGGCATCGCCAATAAATCTTTGCCCTGATAAGTCACTGAGCCGCCTGTCACGGTATAGCCACCCTTGCCGGACAATATATGCGACAAGGTACTTTTACCGGAACCGTTCGGCCCCATGATGGCGTGTATTTCTCCGGCTTTTATTTCAAGGTTGATACCTTTGAGAATTTGTTTATCGTTGACGTTGACGGTTAAATTTTTAATACTGAGCATAAAAGTTCCAATTGTTTTTTAGTTGCCTAGGCGTTGTGAATACTAATGTTGGGCATGAAATTAAAGTCTTTGATGTTATAGGTATAAAGCGGAATGTTATAAACAATCGCTGTCGCACCGATAATCGCATCAGGAATTTGTAAGCTATGACTAAGTTTAAATCTTTCTATTAATTCAATCGCGACTTTTGAAATATGACTGTCAACCTGTACGATGTCGTAGAAACGTAATTTCTTTTTCATTTGTGCTAACTCGGCTTTATTTCCCATGCCTTGATAAAGTTCCATAAGAGTGATCGCAGATAAGCCTATTTTCGTCAAACCTATCTCTTCCATTTGTGCAATGGTCGTTTTATTACCGTTAAACGCATGAATAAAAACGTTGGTGTCACATAAAATCATTATTCTGATTCCGAACGTTGCCAAGCCTGTTTTCTAATATCAGTTAGATTTCTAGGCTGTTCCGCCCATAATCCAAACAAATCGGAGGGATTAATATTTTTATCACCTTTAGTTATTTCTGGTTGGCGTTTATTTTCTACAGATAGATAACGTGTTTTTATAAAAGCAATAAAATCTTCGATTTGATGTTGCGCTTCAGGCGGCAATTGCTCTAAGTCATTTAAAAGTTGTGCTGTGTTCATTGTTTAGCCTTCTACGAATAAAATAAGAATATTTTATTTAAACTCAAGGTTATCGTTTGTTCCTACGAGCTTGACACTAACCCTTCTAACAAAGAGCGATCTAATATTATCAGCTCCTTTTCGGAAAGCTCGGGAACCAGTATTTTAAGTTTACCCTTTTCTTCCGTATTTAATTTAAACGGTGACAGGTAGCGTTTTCTTTTATAGGAGTAAATATAATGCCTTCCCTCGTCGTATATAATTTCATCAAAAGTAAAAAAACCCAGATGTGCACCAGTGTTTTTTACTGTTAACACAACATCCCCTGGTTTGTAAGGCAAATCATTTTCGTCGCAATCGTAAGTGAAGAAATCACGAACATCTGACTCGGACACATCCTCTTTGTGCTCTTTTAAGAGTTCATTTGACCTTTCAATTGTTTTTGGGCTGTGCATAGAATCCCAAATAGATAGAGGAACACTTTGATTGGTATCATCTTCTAACCATTGTGTGAGTGTTTCATATTGCTTTGAGCGTACCATTCCTGCTTGAAAACGATCGTGCATCAAACGATATTTGTTGAATGCTCTATTGAATTCACGCGAGTCTTCTACTTTGATTACAGCCTCATTTGCCTTGAGTTCAGTAATTTTAGTCGCGTAATTATCAAATAATTCCTTGTTATGAATTACTACGCAGGTGTCTCTTGTTAGTTTAATGCCAATAGTTGTAAAGTTGGCACTTCCAATAATAACTTGGTTAGGTTCAACCAAGTAAAGCTCCCAGTGAATGCTGTTCTGATAGCGAAAATCAACAAACGTTGAAATATTTTCACTGTCGCATTCTGAGCAGAAGTCAATTAGCTTTGGTGAAGAGAACGCATTTATGGTGCCGATGATCAGTTCAAGTTGATTATTGTTGTCCAATAGCTGTTGAATCAAATTCTCTGTTCCGCTGGCAAATGCAGTCACTATGGAAATTTTCTTTTCTTTAATTGAGCCAAGGAGTTGCTCAAGAGTGTTAGTTTGATCTAGTAATTCCATTTCAATTTACTGTTTAAATTAGTTTTCAAAAATAGAACGTGATAACTGAGCCTGCCTGATAATCGATGTTAAGGTTCCGGCTTTAAGTTCTTTATGTTGCGGAACAGGCACGGTAATTGTTGATGTATCGATTTGTTTTTGCATAATGGCATGACTGCCTTTTTGCCGCACCTGCTCAAAACCATGAGCTAATAAAATCAAACAAACTTCTTTACCCGATAAAACCCTCAGCTTACCCAAAGGCAACCTCCATTGAGGAAATATAGGTTTCACCGTAATAGCGTTGTTTAATTTCTTCCGCTGAGGCGCATTCAAAGAATAATTCCACTGCTTCCTTTAGGTTATCCTTTGCTTCTTCAATATTAGAACCTTGGCTGGCAATATCCAATTCAGGACACAAAGACACATAAAGATCATCTTCTTTGTGAATAATGGCAGTGAGTTGTTTATAATGCATAGAAGCCCCTCTTTCTTATAGATACTTAAATTTTAAGGAAAAAACTTATAAATTTCTCGTCTGTGCATGACGGTTTTTACCGTAATCGTTTCATTTTGAATCACTAAGCCCACCCGGTAATTGCCAAATCTGACTTTATAAAAACCGTCATAACCTTGCATTTTCTCAACTTTTCCCAAGCTGGAAACAGAGAAAACGGAAATGAGCTCATTGAGTGCAAAATTTTCAATTTTTACGCGTGTTTTACCTGGAACATCTGCCAATTGTTTTAAAAATTTTTTACTGTAACTGACTTCCATCAAGCTTTAGCCAAAGTCGCATAATATTTCTTTGCATCTTCAATGCTCATAACGGCACTTTCATCATCCTTTATAAGATGTACTAAAGCATAATTCTCCAAAACATTTTCAATTTTCTCGAAGGTCGCTATATCAAGCTGTACGGCCACTTTTTGATTAGCCTCATCAACAATGTATTGTCTTTTTAATTCCATGATCTTAACCCCAAAAATTAACCCACTGAACCTTCCAAACTCAAGCCCAACAAAGCCTGCGCCTCTACCGCAAATTCCATTGGCAGCTCCTTAAACACTTCTTTACAAAAACCGTTAACAATCATGGAAACCGCATCTTCTGCTGAAAGTCCGCGTTGCTGACAGAAGAACAATTGGTCTTCGCTGATTTTTGAAGTAGTCGCTTCATGTTCAACCTGCGCCGAGGGCTGTTTGACCTCTATATAAGGAAAGGTGTGGGCACCGCATTTATCGCCAACCAACAAGGAATCGCACTGGGTATAGTTACGCGCATTTTTAGCACTTTTTAAAACCTTGACCAAACCACGATAGGTGTTTTGTGCTTTACCCGCCGAGATGCCCTTGGACACAATCGTGCTGCGGGTATTTTTACCGATATGAATCATCTTGGTGCCGGTATCGGCTTGCTGATAATTATTGGTCAGTGCCACTGAATAAAATTCACCGACCGCATTATCACCCGTCAAAATACAACTGGGGTATTTCCAGGTAATCGCCGAACCGGTTTCCACCTGTGTCCAGGACACCTTGGAATTATCGCCACGACAATCGGCGCGTTTGGTAACAAAGTTATAAATACCGCCGAGGCCGTTTTTATCACCCGGATACCAGTTTTGCACAGTCGAATATTTAATAACGGCATCTTTCATCGCTATCAATTCAACTACCGCCGCATGTAGCTGATTTTCATCACGCATGGGCGCGGTGCAGCCTTCAAGATAGCTTACATGACTACCTTCATCGGCAATAATCAGAGTTCGTTCAAATTGCCCGGTATTGGCGGCGTTAATTCTGAAATACGTTGATAACTCCATCGGACAACGCACACCTTTGGGAATGTACACAAAGGAACCGTCAGTAAATACAGCGGCATTTAAAGCGGCAAAATAATTATCGGTATGCGGCACGACAGAACCCAGATACTGCTTGATCAACTCAGGATGCTCGCGCAACGCTTCAGAAATAGGACAAAAAATAACCCCCGCATCTTTCAGCTTGCCTTTAAAAGTCGTTGCCACCGATACGCTATCAAAAACAGCATCAACCGCTACACCGGCCAAACGTTCCTGCTCATCCAATGGAATACCCAGCTTTTTATAAGCCTCCAGAATTTGTGGATCGATTTCATCCAGGCTTTTGGGGCCATCTTCCTTGCGCTTGGGCGCAGAATAATAACTGATCGCTTGATAGTCTATCGGGGTAAAATCAACAAATGCCCACTCTGGAGATTTCAGGGTTTGCCAATGCCGGAAGGCTTTTAACCGATACTCCAGCATAAACTCAGGTTCATTCTTGACCTTCGACAGCTTATGAATGACTGCTTCATCCAATCCTGGCGGAAAGGTATCGGTCTCCAATTCAGTCACAAACCCTTGTTTGTATTCCTGATTGATAAGGGTGTTAATTTCTTGTGCGCTTGCTGACATAAAAAACTCTCTAAATCTAACGATATAAACTGGCGACGGGAATCAAGATTTCCTGTTTCCAGGCTGAATCCTGCGAAAGAACGGGCCTAATCATATCTGCCAACGTCACTGACTCTAAGGCATTATGAATGGCTTGATTAATTAAACTCCAGTTGCCGCGAATGTCACAACCCGCTGCCTGCTCGCAACCCTGTTGGGAAATACTACATTCGGTTAACGCAATCGGCCCTTCCAAAGCACTAATAACGGCAGCAACGGTAATTTTTTCGGGCGTTCTGGCTAACGTATAACCGCCCTTGGCACCGCGAGTAGAAATCAGCAATTTGGCGTTAACCAACAACTTAAGAATCTTACTCACCGTGGGCAGGGCAATGCCGGTTACTGAGGCTATTTCCATGGCGGCATGCAGCTGCGTATCATCTCTGGCCATAAAGCTTAAAATGACTGTTGCATAATCTGTTAATTTACTTAACCGTAACATATCTGCTCCAAATAATTGTGTACCATTATAGTACTATTTAATTTCGCAGTAAAGAGCTTGGTAATTATCAACTAATTAAAGCCACTGTATCGCCCTGATTTTTGCCTATAAAACACCCGCTACCCAGACAGACTGTTTTTTTGTTTCAGGCTCTAAAGCTTGCCAATTAACAGCTTGACCGTATAATTGCAGACCATTGTAAACGGCTCGCTAACGATAGCCTTAAGGAACACATAATTCATGGGGATTCTCAGCCTACTGCTCTGGACTCCGGCTGCCGGAGTCTTACTTCTGGCGTTTATTCCCGGCCAGAATACCCACGCAATTCGCACACTTGCGAATATGACAACCACCTTTGCATTTTTGCTAAGTTGCGGACTGGTCAGCTTGTATGACTCACATAATGCCTCGCTACAATTCAGTGAGTATTTTCCACTTAATCCCGACCTTGGCAGCGCTTACGCCTTGGGTATTGACGGCTTATCTTTGCCCATGCTGGTTTTGGCAACGTTACTTACGTCTATTGCCTTGCTGGCTTCTTTTACAATTTCCAGCAGCGTTAAGGGTTATCATATTTGTATCCTGTTACTTGAATTTGGCATGTTAGGCGTGTTTCTGGCACAGGATTGGGCGCTATTTTATATATTTTGGGAAGTGACTTTAATCCCGCTGTTTTTTCTTATCGGTCGCTGGGGCGGTAAACGCCGGCATGCGGCCAGTCTTAATTTTGTACTCTACACCATGGGCGGTTCGGTATTTATGCTCATTAGTTTACTGGCGATTAGCCAGTATGATCTTGAACACAGCGGGTCTTTAATGACCGCTATGCATCAGGCCGCTCAAGACATGCCAAGGTTTGAGCAGGTTTTAGTACTGCTTGGTTTTTTGTGTGGCTTTGGCGTTAAAATGCCTATTTTTCCACTGCACGGCTGGCTACCGTTAGCGCATGTTGAAGCGCCCAGCCCCATCAGCATTCTGCTTTCAGGCATTTTACTAAAAATGGGGGCTTATGGCCTGATACGAGTGGTGAACATGTTGCCGGAAGCTGCGCATATTTTACAACCCTTGCTGGTTTTTCTGGCATTGTTTGGAATGCTTTATGGTGGCTTGCTGGCTTGGCGGCAAAGCGACCTTAAAGCCATGGTTGCTTATTCTTCAGTCAGTCACATGGGCATTGTTTTATTAGGTATTGCCACCTTAAATGAAACAGGATTGACCGGTGCAGTCCTGCAAATGACGGCTCACGGCCTGATTGCCGGTGCACTTTTTCTGTTGGTAGGACTCCTTTATGAACGCACCCACACCCGCAATATTCAGGATTACAGTTCACTGGTTCAAGTAATGCCGCGCTTTGCCCTGCTCATGACCTTAACACTACTGGCAGCAATGGGGCTACCTGGCTCGGTTGGATTTATTGCCGAACTGCATGCACTGATCGGCGGCTTTCAACAATGGGGCGGCTTGATGGTATTTTTCAGCATCAGTATTTTGATTAGTGCCGCTTATGCCATGCGTACTATCGGACTTTTGTTTACAGGCACGGTAAAGCCCCAAATGCAGCACATTGCCGACCTGAAACCTTCAGAAATTTTAGCTGCGGGATTATTGGTTGCCGGTATTGTGTTATTCGGCCTTTTGCCGGCATCATTAATTGAGCTATCAGCGACTACCATCACGCAGATGAACCACCAAATCAGCCAACGGCTTTTATAGTCACTCGCCATGCAAAAACCCGCTAATCACCGCGAACAAATCATAGCCTCGCTAAACCTTATGGATCATGTCCTGCCCGGTCAAGCGCCGATTCTTGATTTCGTGCATCACAATACCTTGCATGGATTTCAGCATTTACCGTTTGAAGAGGCACTGGCAACCTTCGAAGCATTAACCGGTATTTGCGCTTATCTCCCTGAAACACAAAGCCGTCTTTTTTATCAGCAAGGGCGCATTAATGACAGTGACTTGGACACGGCTCTGGCAAAGAATCCAAGATTACAGACAGAGCAAACCGTCTGCATATTAAATGACCGTATTATTACGCGAAAAGATATTTATACGCTTGCGCTCTTATTTGACTTTAACGGTCTTTCCGCTAGCCAGTTAAATTGGCAAATAGAAGAATTAAGCGCTTTAAGTTCTGTTCAAGCCGATGTCCCGCAAGCTGTTCGACATCAGTTATTTGCAGAAAACATGCCTAAACATACGCTTATCAAATCGCTATGGGATGGCATCTTAACCCGACTTGATTTACAACAATCCGTGTTGCATCCAGAGGCGTTACTTGATTTATCGCTGGAACAAGCTGAAGAATGGCTGACTGCCTATCAAGACATGCCGCAACCTGTAGATAATTTGCAGAGTAACGACACCACAGCGTTGGATGAATTATTATCCCAAGTGGGCGATGGTATCACCTTGCGTGGCTTTATCCTCGCCTTAAGCGGAATTGACAGCCTCGACTCCGTTCGTCCGCAACTGATACGCATCTGTGCATCGACGCTGGATGAAGGCGTTGCTGCGTGGCACACACCTGAACGGAGTCATTTAGGTCTTTACGCTGCCTGGCGTGCAACGCTACCCTATGATGCCAATCCTTTTTTTCATGAACTGCCTGACTGGCAACAAATACTGTCCGAATTGCCTGAGGATGCCATCGACGCCATTATTCTGCAACTGACTCAATCAGAAATACCGTCAGCAAAATGGCCAGGTTATCTGCGTAGACTGGCACTTGAATTACCTGGCTGGTCAGGACTTATTAACTGGCGACAGCACCATCCTGATTACCGAACAACGAACGATGCGGCACCCAAACTGGCCGATTATCTCGCCATTCGATTAACATTGGATCGGTTATGGTTGAATCAAGTCTGCCTGGGCATCTGGAAGTGTGAAGCAAAAGTTGGCTCACTCCGCACTTATTTCCGTAAAAACCTGCCGGAATTTACGGTACGCAGCAGTGTGTACCAAGGCGAGTTGCCGGAATACCTGACGCGACTGGCCGAATCATTAATCATTCAAGCGGCTCCCGAACGACGCGACCGCGCTGATTGGCAACAACTTGCCGAGCTGATTTTAACTTGGCAGTGCAGTCCGTTATCTGAAAGCAACGCAGGGCTTACGCTACACAATAGTGGTTGGCGCATGTTTCGGTTATGTCAGCATTTGGGGCTTAATGCCGAACATTTGCAAACGCTGCAAAAAACCGATTGCCTGGCGATGTTAAGCTTATTGGATGAGTTTACCGTCACCGAACGCAGTAAAGTTTGGCTTGATGCTTACGAAAACAATTACCGGGACAACTTTTTTCAGGCATTGCGTGCCAATCATAATCGTGGTCGCTGGGCTAAACGCAAAAAACGTCCCGACGCGCAGATTATATTCTGCATGGATGACCGCGAAGAAGGTTTTCGCCGCCATCTTGAAGAGTTTAATCCCGCCGTTGAAACCTTGGGGGCGGCCGGATTTTTCGGCGTCGCCATGAATTATCAAGGTCTGGATGACCGTAAAGTGACCGCACTGTGTCCGGTGGTGGTGACACCTGCGCATGAAGTTAAAGAAGTGCCGCGTACCGGCAATGATAAAGTGTTAGCCAGCCATAGCCGTGGACGCAAACTCAAGCAGCGACTTGCCAATTGGCTACAGAATGGATTACGTCGTAACCTGATAATCTCGCATCCGGTTATTGATGTGATTGCACCACTAACGTTACTGAACCTGCTGGCAAAGTCACTGCTGCCAAAAGCTCAATACCTTTTGCTGTCACACATGACACAGCGGCTATCGCCACCGGTTAAGACTCAACTCAATTTCACCTCAACGGACAACCTGACCGTTGCTTCGCCGGAGCATCCCAAATCGGGCTTTACCGATAACGAACAGGCCGACCGAGTTGCCGGTTTACTGCGCAATACAGGATTGACTTATGGCTTTGCCGAATTGGTCGTGTTGATGGGGCATGGCTCTATCAGTCAGAATAATCCGCATTTAGCGGCTTATGATTGCGGCGCTTGCAGTGGCCGTCATGGCGGCCCCAATGGTCGGGTATTCGCAGCGATGGCCAATCGTCCGGCAATACGCAAACTATTGGTCGAACACGGCATCATTATTCCATCTGATACCTGGTTTATCGGTGCCGAACACAATACCTGTAATGAAGCCATCAGTTGGTTCGATCTAACCGACCTGCCAACAGAGCGACGACCCGGCCTGGAAAAATTACAACAGGCCTTGTGCCATGCTCAACAGATGTCGGCGCACGAACGCTGTCGCCGACTGGCTTCTGCACCGCGCAAACCAACGCCCAAACAAGCCTTGGCGCATATACAGGAACGCGCGGCCGACTTCTCGCAAGCCAGACCCGAACTGGGACACGCAACTAATGCAGCGGCATTGGTTGGCAGAAGAGCGCTGACGCAGGGTGCATTTTTTGATCGGCGCGTATTTTTAATTTCTTATGATCCCACTCAAGACCCTGACGGGAAAATTCTTGAAGGTATTTTGCTGGCAGTGGGGCCGGTGGGTGCCGGTATTAATCTGGAATATTATTTTTCCACCGTTAATAACGAACACTTTGGGTGTGGCTCTAAAGTGCCGCATAACGTAACCGGATTTTTTGGCGTCATGGAAGGAGCCAGCAGTGATTTACGCACCGGCCTGCCGCAGCAAATGATTGAAATTCATGAAGCCATGCGCCTGCAACTGTTGGTAGAAGCAAAAACATCGATACTGGAACGTATTTATGCAGACCAGGAAAGTTTACGAGAACTGATAGCCGGTGGCTGGCTTCATTTAAGCGCCAAAGACCCGGACAGTGGGGAAATTTTTATTTTTGAGTGCGGGACAGGATTTGTGCTTTGGCAAGCTGAAGCAAAAAATCTACCCCTCTGCGACAATTCTCGGGATTGTTACCAAGATCAAACATTACCTGTCCCGCCCAGATTGATTAGACAGCCACTTCGACAGGCTCAGGACAAGCCCAAAATAATGGGACTATAAAATAATGGACATAAGCATCTACTTTAGCAGATTACTTAACCAACCACGAAAACACACCGTTTTTACCTTGGCTGTTCTTGGTGAGGTTCGTGTTTTCGTGGCGAATAACTCTCTATTAATGCGGAAGGGAGCTTTAAAATTATGGATGCCTTAGTCGCTCTAATCCCTTTACTACCCTTTATCGCGGCCGCACTAATCGGCGTCGGTCAGTTATCAGGCGCACTTAGCGGTGAAGCCAGTGAAGCCACAACCGCAATTATCGCTACCTGGGCTATCAGCATGTCCTGCCTGCTGGCCTTGGTATTACTGGGCGCCGACTTACTCAACAAAAACACGGGGCAATTGAATATAGGGCAATGGCTAAGCAGTGATACCTTAAACATTCCGATAAATTTCATCACCACGGGTTTCAATGTCAGATTGGCCACTTTATTTTCAGTGCTGCTAATTATCGTCATGCGTTTTTCGATCAATTACATGCACAGGGAAATCGGCTTCCACCGCTTTTTCTTTATTTTAAGCCTGTTTGCTTCAGGCATGTTGTTACTGGTGTTATCGGGCAATGCCGTCGGTACTTTTTTCGGCTGGGAGATTGCCGGACTCTGTTCTTACCTGTTGATCGCCTACACCTACCAGCGTCCGATTGCAACTTTTAATGCCACGCGGGTTTTTGTCACTAACCGAATCGGTGATACAGGGTTTATTCTGGGAATAGCATTAAGCTATGCTTGGGCCAACAGCATTAACTGGAACGATTTGAATGCCGTTTCAGCGCAACTCAGCCGGGGTGAAGCGACCGGAATTGCCCTGTGTTTTACTCTGGCGGCATTTGCCAAATCTGCGCAACTACCTTTTACACCTTGGTTGGCGCGGGCGATGGAAGGGCCAACACCTTCAAGCGCCGTATTTTATGGCGCGATTATGATCCATGCCGGTGTTTATCTTGTCTGTGTGTTACAACCCGTTTTTGAACAAGCGCCCTTTGCTATGGCGGTGCTCGCAGTAGTCGGCGGCATAACGGCGATTTATAGCTTTATCGTTGGTTTAACCCAGACTGATGTGAAGAGTTCACAGGTTTTTGCCACATCAGGTCAGCTGGGCCTGATGTTTCTGGCCTGTGGTTTGGGCTTTTGGCAACTGGCCAGTTGGCACCTTTGCGCCCATGCAATAGTCCGTTGCTATCTATTCTTAACCGCACCGTCATTGATGCACACTGTACAGGGCAAGCCGGTAAAACCGGTTACGCCGTTTATTGCCGGACTGCGCCAGGCTTACATTGCGTCATTACAACGTTTCTGGCTGGATCCAATAACCGATTGGACTTTGGTAAGACCGCTTCGACGACTGGCACACGATCTTGGCTATTTTGATGACCATATTCTTGATCACATAATGGGTGTGCCTGCCCCCGCTATTCGAACCCTGTCATCACTGGCACAACAGGAAGAAAAAATACTGGGTGCCCGACTGGATAATGATGCCGATCAATTTGCCCAAGGCAGTGGTCTGGCGGGCAAACTCACCGAATGGTTTGCCGCCATCATGCACGGGTTTGAAGACCGCTTTGTCTTACGCGGCATCAACAAAGACGCCATTGTGCAGGGTCGAAAACTGGGGAACGCCGCCAATAAATTTGAGCAGTTAATCTTAAGACCGCGTTATCTGGTGCTGTTTGTATTAATAACCTTGTTGATTGTATTTTAAGAAGCCAATGGTACAGCCCATGACCCACAGTGAGACATCGGTTAACAGACCATCAAAAACATTTTATTTACCACGAAGACACGAAGGACAGGAAGTTTTTTTCTTCGTGTCCTTGCTGTCTTCGTGGTGATAATCTTTTAAATTTTATCAATCGATTTATTGTGGATTTACCTTTAATGGATTTTACAACAACCCCTTGGTCAGAATCTGCGGCCTTCCCGTTGCTAAGTGCATTGACACTGATTCCGCTTGCGGCCATGGTCGCAATTCTGTGCTCACGCTCGTCGACTGTTGCCCTGCGCTTTGGCTTTGCCGGAACGCTGTTGACCGTATTACTCAGCCTTTACCTGTTGGCTATTTTCGATCCAGGTAATCCAGGCATTCATTTGGCCGAACAACTGCACTTTGGGTGGTTCAGTTACACTGTCGGTGTTGATGGCGCGAATATTTTATTTATTCCATTAACCGCTGTTTTAACCTTGCTGACGCTGGTTTATACCTTAATTACCCGACATGTCACAGATCGTCTGTTCATTGCCTGCCTGCTGGGTTATGAAGGCATATTAATCGGCGCTTTTACAGCACTTAACCTGATGCAGTTTTGGCTATGGTCTACGCTGGAAATTATCCCGGTGGTTTTATTGACCACTCATGCCGGAACCGGACAAAACAGACGCTGGGTTGTCACCCTGTTGCTGCAATATTGGGGCAGCGGTTTGCTAATGACCCTGGCCGGATTTATGTTACTGGCTTTTGGCTTAATCGACTCAGATCATGCACTTACCTTTGATTGGCTAACACTAAAACAAAACAATGCTTATTTGCATGACGAAGCATTGATTTTTGTACTCCTGTTCTTTGGTTTCGCCATTCGAATGCCGTTATTTCCGTTTCATGGCTGGCTGCCGTTACTTGCTGAACAAGGCACGGTGGCCAGTTGCGCCATTTTTATGGTGGGCTTAAAGTTGGGCATTTATGCCGTCATTCGTTTTATTTTACCACTCGTTCCAGGCGTCGCAGAACAATGGGCAGGATTTGTTTTAACGTTAAGTCTGATCAGTATTTTTTATGGCGCATTACTGGCTCTGATGCAAATTAATAGCCGCCGGTTGCTGGCCTTTGCTGTCGTTAGTCATACGGGAATGTTGGTTATTGGACTTTTCTGTTTTAACGAATACGGTCTGGAAGGCAGCCTGTTATTGTCTATTGCTTATGGACTTGCCACAGCCGGCATGTTGTTTAGTGTGGGTTTGATTTATGAACGCACACGCACTGCTTTTATCCCGCGTCTGGGCGGGCTGTTTGATACCAATTCCGCCATTGCCTTGCTGTTTTTAATCTCTGCACTCAGCACGATGGTTATGCCCGGTACGCCAGGCTATGATGCAGCACATTTACTCATTGAAGGCGTTATTGAAGAAGACGGTTGGTTACTGGCGATTGCAATATTACTGGGTAATGTGCTTGCTGCGGCTTTTCTGCTTCGGGCTTTTCAACAGATATTTATAGCAACACCCAAACGCGTGCATCAACCTTACAGCAGTCGCCATCACCCGGTTAGAAAAGAGCGCATTATCACCGGGGTAATTTGCTCATTACTGATTGTTACCGGCTTTTACACAACACCCTGGCTGGACTATATAGATCAGGAAGTGACCGATCTGGGCGAACTTTATCCCATGCATGGTAAACAAATCCCTCTCGCCGCCCCTTTGGACGCTCAACCTTGTACTACCATTTCCAACTCCCCGGTTTGCAAAAAGGAAAGCAAAGGTGATTCCAACGCCAATATCAAGGACAAACAACATGAATGAAGCCGGTTTTCCGCTGCTAAGCCTTATTATCCTGTTGCCTTTATTGGGAGCCATTGCAACCGGCGTTACCTGCAACATAAAAAAGGCCAGAAAGATCGCACTGGCTTTTGCCGGTATCGAACTGATGCTGACACTCCTCGTGCTGGCATTGTTTAATACCGCTGAAAGCAACCTCTTTCAACGGGTCGAACAATACGCCTGGATACCCAGCCTGAACATTGAGTTTTTGATTGGTATCGATGGCATTTCGGTCTTATTTTTGCCGATGTCAGCCCTGTTGACGCTGATAGCAATTATGGCTTCCTGGAATTCGGTACAACACCTGCACCGATTTCATTTTGCCCTGTTATTGGCGTTAGAAAGCGTCAGCATAGGCGTATTTTTGGCACTGGATACGGTGCTGTTTTTTTTATTCTGGGAACTGACTTTACCACCACTCTTCTTTTTGATCGGCTTATGGGGCATAGGCCCCAAACGGCGCAGCGCAGCAATGAAATATACCTTGTTTATGCTGTTCGGCGGCATCCCGTTATTATTCGCCATTATCATACTGGCTGTTAATCACGCGGCCGCCATGAATGGTACTATTCCCCAGAATCTGTCCTTCAGCTTGCCGGAACTTCTGAAAACGCCATTGCCGGATAACTTGCAAGCACTGGTGTTTTTTCTGCTGCTGTCAGGTTTTGCCGTTAAAGCGCCCTTAATACCTTTTCATACCTGGTTGCCTACCGTCACTATGGAAGGGCCGACACAAATAACCGCCCTTTTAATCGGCCTAAAGCTCGGCGTTTACGGCATATTGCGCTTTACCCTGCCTTTAGCGCCTTCTGCTGCAGTTGAGTACAGTTGGGCTTTGGGGGTTTTAGGGGCGGTTACCCTTATTTATGGCGCATTGATTGCCTTGCAACAAACCAATTTACGCCGCTTACTGGCTTACGCCAGCATCAGTCACGTTGGCTTGGTGATAATCGGTATCGCCTCGTTAACGATGCAAGGCCTTCAAGGCGCTATTTTTCAACTCGTTAATTTTACCCTGATTGCCGGTTCCCTGATGCTGATTGCCGGTTTTATTCAGCATCGACTGGGCAGTACCGAAGTCCTACACTTGGGCGGCTTGGCTAAAGTAATGCCGCGTTTAACCAGTTTTTATTTTCTGTTTGCCCTGGCCAGTATCGGCATACCCGGCACCAGCGGTTTTCCCGCCGAATTATTATTGATTATTGGTGCCTTAACCGCTCACCACAGTGTCGGTATTGCAGCGCTGGCGGGTGCCGTACTCAGTGCAGCTTATATGCTGTCATTTACCCGTCGGGCATTTTTCGGCCCAATCACAAAAGCCGCTGTTAATCAGGTACAGGATTTACGTCCGCGTGAACTGGCTTTATTATGTGTACCCGCGTTGTTAATTATAGCGCTTGGATTCTTTCCTGACAGGGTACTTAACATCAACAAGCTGGCGGCAGAAGCCTGGCTGTCCCGTTTGCTGGATCAACCCGTGCCGGAAAACAACAGGCTTACCGGATTGGTGAAACGCTAACAGCAACCACTCATAACCCGCAGTCGATCAAGCGGTTTTTATTCACTACGAATATTTTGTTTTTCTTCGTGCCCTTCGTGTCTTCGTGGTGATAATCTTTTAAGGTTTCTTATCCAATCGTGGCCCCCCAATCTTACATTACTCAGGAGTATTCAATGAACACAAGCCATGAAGCACGCCCGCCCTTTCCGCCCTTTACCCGTGAGACGGCAACCCAAAAGGTTCGACTGGCCGAAGATGGCTGGAACCATCAAGATCCGCAACGTGTCGCCCTGGCTTATACGGTCGATAGCCGGTGGCGAAATCGTGCCGAGTTTCTGGTGGGTCGTGAGCAAATCATCGAATTTCTTACCCGCAAATGGGCAAAAGAACTCGACTACCGCCTAAGCAAAGAACTATGGGCTTTTGACGGCAATCGAATCGCCGTCCGCTTTGCCTACGAGTGGCATAATAACAGCGACGAATGGTTTCGTTCTTACGGCAATGAAAACTGGGAATTTGATCAGTACGGTTTAATGCAATGTCGCTACGCAAGCATTAACGATTTACCGATTAAAGAAGCTGACCGCAAATTCCACTGGCCGCAAGGTCGCCGTCCTGACGATCACCCAGGCTTAAGCGACTTGGGACTTTAAGGCAACTCGCAATAAATAACACCAGCCAAGTTTCGCAATACTACTGTTTAGCTGAGGCTTTAAGTGCGTGATGCGCACCCACCAGTTAATTCCAAAGCTAGGTAGGGTGCGCATCGCGCACCACGATCATGCCAGAGAAAAAAACCAATAGGCATCCGATAGAAAACAATTAGATTGTGGTGCAAATAAAGCCGTTTAGTGGATGCCGATTTATGTGCGCGATGCGCACCCTACCACTAAAAATAAGGCATTTTTATGGTAAGTGCGGTCAAATTATTTTATGATGGCCTGTCTTGACTTGCTTTAAGGAGTGTCTCATGGCTATTAAGGATTGGCCTGCGGAAGATAGGCCCAGAGAGAAATTGTTGCAACGGGGTTCAGATGCCTTAACCGATGCCGAGCTGTTGGCTATTTTTTTACGAACGGGCGTGCGGGGTAAATCAGCGGTGGATTTAGCCCGCGACTTGCTTAATGATTTTGGTTCTTTAAAAGCCTTGCTGAATGCAGATCAAGAACATTTTTGCAGGGCGCACGGCTTGGGGAGTGCCAAATATGCCCAACTCCAGGCTGTACTGGAAATGGCCAAACGCCATTTTAAAGAAGTGCTTGAACGCGGCAGTGCCTTAACCAGCCCTGAAACTACCCGCGCTTATCTCAGCGCCCAATTACGCGGCTATAGTTACGAAGTGTTTGCCTGTTTATTTCTGGATAACCAGCACCGGGTTATCAAGTTGGATGAATTATTCAGGGGAACCATCGATGGTGCCAGTGTTTATCCCAGAGAAGTCGTCAAACAAGCGTTACATCATAATGCAGCGGCCGTCATTTTTGCCCATAATCACCCCTCCGGCATTACCGAACCCAGCCAAGCCGATAAACAAATCACCGATAAACTTAAACAGGCGCTAACGTTGTTCGATATTCGGGTACTGGATCATTTTATTATTGGCGATGGCGATCCCTATTCATTTGCCGAACATGGCTTGCTATAAAATTCCATTGCAAAAGTCATCCGCTGTCAGGCGTAGGCCGGAATAAGGCTTTTCGAACGCAAGCGAGAATAAGTGTTTCCGGCCTCATAGACATCAACTTAAGACCTTTCACCACGAAGACACGAAGAACACGAAGATTTTTCTTGGTTTTTCTTCGTGAACTTCGTGTCTTCGTGGCCTGTAATATCTTTAAGTTGATGCGTATGGTAGCCTTATTACGGCCTACGCTTATTGCTATAGAATGTAGCGCTTTAAATGGGTAGTCCTGTTGTGGGAGTGACGCCACCATCGCGACTAACGTTTCAATCGCAACGAAGGCGTCGCTCCTATAAAGGCTAAACAGACGATTTTGGAACATTAATTAAAAAATCGGCTGTAGAAAGTCGGGTTCTGCGGTATTATCGCACACCATTTACTTTATTACGGAAGCTCACGATGACACAAGATGAATTGAAACAAAAAGTGGCGCAAGCCGCTTTGCATTATATTAAAGATGTCGGCATTATCGGCGTTGGTACAGGCTCTACGGTGAAACATTTCATCGATTTTTTGGGCGATTTTAGAGCGGATATTGAAGGTGCGGTCTCCAGTTCTGAAGTGAGCACAGCACACTTAAAAAAAGTCGGCATTCCGGTATTTGACTTAAACTCAGTCGGTACATTGGATGTTTATATTGATGGCGCTGATGAAGTAAGTCCTCACAAGCATTTGATTAAAGGCGGCGGTGGCGCGTTAACCCGTGAAAAGATTATTGCCGCAGCCAGCAAGCAGTTTATTTGTATTGTCGATGAGACTAAATGCGTTGATGTGTTGGGTGCCTTTTCCCTGCCGGTTGAAGTCATTCCCATGGCGAGAAGTTATGTTGCCAGAGAACTGGTTAAATTGGGCGGTCAGCCGGTGTGGCGGGAAAACTTTATTACCGATAACCACAACGTTATTCTTGATGTTCATAACCTGAGCATTATGGAACCGGTTAAGCTGGAACAAATCATCAATAATATTACCGGCGTTGTTACCAACGGTCTTTTTGCCATGCGCCCTGCCGATGTTGTGTTAATCGGCAAAGGTACAGAAGTTATTACCCAATAATTTTTTTGTTGTCGGTCAGGGCTCTTTATGCCCTGAAGCGCCAAACGTGAGTGACGGGGTTGCAAACCATACGCATCAAGCTAAGGAATGTAGGAGCGGGCCGCGCCCGCGATGAATACGC
>JBAXTQ010000249.1:0-5340 GCA_037130115.1 Methylococcaceae bacterium | reverse complement strand
GGTTATCGTCATGCTGTCCACGACCCACCGGCACATCACGGCTAATTTGATCGAAAACTTTCTTCAAAGACTTCTCGTCAAGATCATTAGCCGTAATTGACAGCCTGGCGGCGACCATTCCGCATCCCAAGTCGACCCCCACGGCTGCCGGAATAATCGCTTTATGGGTGGCAATAACTGAACCGATGGTGGCACCAATTCCCAAATGGACATCCGGCATGGCTGCAACATGATGATGAATAAACGGCATTTTTGCAATGTTGTTTAATTGCTCCAATGATCGCTCATCCACATCGTCAGTCCAGATTTTTACGGGGACTCGCTCGTTCGTTAATACATGTTGTATGGGCATTAAAACCTTCTTTTGTTGTATAAGTCTGGTGACTCAGTCCCGCTAAAATAGTTAATACAGGCTGATTCGAGTTGTCGGACTATGATGCTGGCAAAGGCTCAGTATTTCAAAATACTGCCGTTGCCTTTCCTGCATCAGTAACTACGTCCTCTAATTCAACCAAGGCATACACGCTATCCGGCCACTGCTCGGCAGTCATGCCATCAAGAGCAAACATTATTTTTTCAACCAGTTGGACATCGACATTTGAAAGCGGATCACTTGCCTCGCTCGAAAACATCGTCTTAAGTTGTTGAACCGTTATTTTGCAATCGTTGATTAATCCTGATGATTTAGACAACGACTCATGCAGGTCAGCTTGCGACATCACAAACAAGAATGCTGTTACAACGGTTTGCTCTGCAAAGGACTTGTCACCTTGTTGGATGGCTATAGATAGCTCCAGCCAGTCGACAATCCAGGCACCAAGGCCAATCTGTAGTAGTTCGCTGTAAGACTTCGGCCATACAGACATCGGGGTGATACGCAACCATTCACTTACGCCCAGCGGTGTTAACCCTGTATAGTTCTCTGCTTCCGACCCATATCGTCGATCGTCGTGATCTATGGCTGGACCGCTTTCGCGTAAAAAAGCGGCATCGAGATCAAGCATATCAAAATATACAGCAGATGGATCTTGAGCCTCTCTCAGTGAGTGACAGTCATCTGGGACAAGTAAGGAATCAACTTGATCGTCAACATAGCAGTAATCAACCAAATCTTCGCAAGTAACCAGATAAGGTGAAGGCATAATAGAGCCAACCCCTCCCCAGCCAGCAGGAATCATCTGAGCCACTTTGTGAAGCTGAGGCATGTCGACTGGCTTTTCATGTTCACTTCTTTCATGAATCAAAAGGAAATTGGTTTTATCAGTGACTAACTGGTAGTCAACAGCCAGTCGTGTCGTTTCCGAAGTCACACCGACCTGACAATCAGCACCTGTGGATTGAAGCCGGACTGATGCTGTTATTCGGGACAAGGTATCGGCATCGTCTATTCTCCCTCTGAAGTTGGCACAGCCAATTTCTTCCAAACTGGTTTCCCTGGATCGCTTGCCAAGCAAGTGAACTAAACCCTCAGGTGCTTTGGATAGTAATGCGAATACGTTGATGGTGTCACCATCAAAAACTGACGAAGGAAATGGCGACACCCATTGAGGTGCCATGCCTTCTGGCCAAGCTATAGATAGCTCGACAAGTCTAGGCGAGCGCAAGCGTGCAAACATTCTTAAAACTGCCGGTTCAACGCCCTCTCCAGGCACGACAAATTCACAAGCACCACCCGTCGCTTCAGCAAGCCGACGTAAATGACTTTCGGCAGGACTGCTGCCGATACCCACTACAAACAAGCGATGGCCTGAATGCCTTGCGGACTCAATCGTACTGTCAATCGCGCTAATTTCACCATCTGTCACGATTAAAACATCGCTAGTCACCGTTTGGGCAAGGGCGAACGTAGAGGATAGCGCAGCGGCCATCTCGGTTCCGCCAAGATCAGCTTTCAGCCCGCCAACCCAACGCTGCGCAGCTGTCTTGGTGATTTCTGTCGCTTTCCATAAACCACGCGAACGATGCTCAACAGTGCTTCCAAACCGAGAAAGCGAGAAAAGGTCACCCGTGCTCAATTGCTTAACGATGGCCTGTAAAGCTCGTCTAGCGGCGTTAATGCTGTCTCCATCCATTGATCCAGAACAGTCCACAAGAATCTTTACTGCCGTCACCGCAGGATCACTTGTTTGAAAACGAGGACAAAAACTGGCCAAAATCGCGACACTATCTGGGCTAATGCAATCCCGCGCCACCACCGCAACGGAGTCATGAGCCAATTTGTCAACAATCAAAACAAAGTCCCTGTCCAGCGATCCTTGGCGAGCTAACGACACGGTCAGTTCGTTTCCCGATTCAGTAGTACTGTGGGCAACGGCTATAGGATGACTGGGAGATGCCACACGCCCCAATGCCAGATCGTCATACAGGCGAAGTTCAATAGCAAAGGGATATTCAGCCAGCAAGCTATTGATAGGCGTTTGATGAGGCAATAATCCACCTTCCTGCACGGCATCACCATAACGAGGAGCAATAACCGTGGGTATCATCAATCGGAGACCACGCTGCTCAAATTGCAGGGTCTGTGCATAACGAAAGGTGATGGTGCAAGATTCGTTGGCGGCAAGGTTGCCAAGATTCAAGCAGTAGCTTTCGTCATGGTTTTTCTCAAGCATGATTGCTGCATTACCTTCAGAAATCGCTTCCTCATAACAGGCTTCAGCCTGCTTTTTCTCAATGACCGCCCCTGTAAGATGTTTGTCAGATAATAGGACGTCAACACCAAGCAAGACTGCCCCCCAAGGCAATGGAAATGTGTAGACCACCTCAACATTGTTGTCAGTCGCGTTGCAAAAGCGTTGCTCGACACGCGCATTAAATAGTAAACCGCGCAATTCACCTGTCAGTTTGACACCCAATAGCACCACAGGTTGACCGTCTTGCGTTTCTAAACGTGCACATTTACGCTGATCCATTTTAATATCCTCTCACTTGTTGTTATTCCCGTTCTAACGGGTCTATTTGCCCGCCACTGACCTGAGCGTATACGGCCATTACCCCTTTAACGAAATTACGCACCTGTTCAGGCGACAACCCTGCCCGACTGGGTTCGATCACCACGTCGACACCATCAGTCACCCTAAGATGACTGCAAACGGCTATGGAGCCAACGGCTCTTGATCTGGGTGGGATTGGTGCTTGTTCGCCACTGAGTAATTCCTTAATTCTATCGAGTGATACACCAGCCGCTGTCCATTTCTTAATTAACAGCAGCTGCTCTAGATGCTGAGCACCATAACGAGCTGCACGGGTTCCCCCTTCCGGTCGATCTACCAATCCAATCTGGATATAGTAACGAACCGTTCGTAAGGGCAAGTCGACCAACACACAAAGGTTGGCTAGCGGATAACAAGGTTCTGATGAAGTTTTTTCTGAGTTCATGGGGAATATTAAAACACTATTACTGTATCAATACAACTGTATTATAAAATATTACTGACATGCGCTGGCTTCAGATTACTGGTGCCGAAAAAAACACTAACCAAATCGACATCACCAACAATAATTTATAACGTCTCGGCCTGATGGAATATTTGTTTGATCACATGATGCTAATCTTTACTAGCAAAACAGAGGAATCTCGCCTCACTTCATTGCTTGTTTGAGCTTGCCTGAAACATGCGAATGTGTTCTTTTACAGCCACACTCAGCTAAGCAAAGCTTCCAATTGAGTTTTTTCATCGTCACTTAAGTTGAATTTATATTTGATAAGTGGCAACAGCTGAATCCTAACAGGGAAATCAACAATTCCACCATACATTAAAGTTATGCGCTATTATTGAGCTTCAAGTTTACTGATTACTTACATTGAGCGGGTATGAAAAATCAAATATCACGTATTTTATCTACATTATTGCCGAAATTAGCGGGTTTTAAAATCATGCTGTTTTTCGTTTAAAAAATTTTTTATTTTTTTATCAGCGATTTTAGCGGCAAAGTTTGCTTTTTTCTCGTAATTTAAAGGAAGTCGACCCGCTCAATGTCAGTGATTATTGGTTTTAAATTATAATATATGATATGTTACAAAACATAAATAAATAACAGTTAAACATTTTTGACGATAAGTGATAAAATCAATAAATATGTTCCACCTTTGCTAGTAGCGATCATTCAAGTGAAAAAAAACATTGAGAACTCAATTTCAAAAATAGACGATGATTTATTACCATCGACTACACAAAAATCACCACAACTCGATATTTTTCAATCATTTCTATGTAACACGAATGATGAAAAAGACAAACTATCAAACACGATAGAATTGTGGGATAGCATTCCGAAATATGCAATTACGCAGCAAGCAATGAATAAAATGCGTATAAAAGAAGGTTATTTACCGATACTTGAAAGAAAATTTACGTACAAAGGCGATGAGTACTTAATAAAAGTTTCTCCTGCTTTAATCGAAGTTAATAAAGACACAAAGGAAACAAAGGCCTTTTATCCCAGCGCAAACGAAGAGTTAGTCGAATACGCACTTCTAAAAATAGCTTCGGAGCAAGAAAACGGATTTTTCAATAAATCTAAATACAAAAGCGGCGTAACCTTTTCTCTTCATCTGTTGCGAGCTGAATTAAAAAAACGTGGTCATACCAGATCTTATTATGAAATCGTTAGAAGCTTAAATATTTTAGCTAAAAGCAATATTGAAATTTTATTAACTAACGGTAAAAAGCTAATTGGGGAAGGATTTGCCACATCAAATTATCTTTCTTATTTAGCATCTGTATCACGAGAAAAATTAAATGAAAATCCTGAGGAAAAATGGGAAGCTCATTTTCATTATTTAATAACCAATGGAATTGATACAGTTGAATTTAGACAATATAACTATGACAAAATGATGTTAAATAGTTCACCGCTTGCGCGTTGGCTACATAAAAAACTTGTACACAATTATACCAATGCTTCATTCATGATCACTTATTCAATATCGCTGAATACTATTGCAAGCGAGAGCGGTCTTTTAGATTACAAAAGGAAAAATGACGCCATCACTAAACTTAAATATTCATTGGAGGAACTAAAAAAAAACAGAGTGTTAAGTAGCTTCGTGCAGTCAGAAGATTTTCGAGGACTACAAAACAAAATAATAAACCCAAAATACACTTTGTCGCCGCATCAAGAGTTTATTAAAGAGGTAAAGGCTTCAAACAAAAGAAGAAAAGACTCAATTGATCCACAAATAATTCCTAAGAAGTTACGATAAAATAGGTAGGTTTTAAAGGTAACCGAGCAATAAGGAAACATCCCGTTGGGATGAAGCCAAAGATTAGGAAGGGGTTTGTATCCCCTCCCTAATCCGCGCCCGATAAAGCAATAATCGCTTGCGCGTATTATTGC
>JBAXTQ010000248.1:0-5354 GCA_037130115.1 Methylococcaceae bacterium | reverse complement strand
TGGAGTAGTTTGCCATAATTTCATGAACTGGGTGTAAAATTGAGCGAACGGTGAGATAATAACAAATATTGTTATTGATCGTTTAAATTCTAAAAAATACGGCAGTTATTAGTCGATAGGATATAAATTAAGCTCGGGAATAAATATAAAGTCTTTGGTATTGAGGGTATAAAGCTCAAGGTCGCGGCTAATAGCCGTTGCCGCTATCAGCATGTCAGGTATTGAGACTTTATGGCTTAATGAATAACGGCGCATCAGCTCTATAAAAAGGGCTGAAATAACTTCATTAAGCCCATAACAGTGACACAAGGCGACATGCCGTTCAATTTTGGCAAGTTCTTGTTTGTCTCTTGCGCCATAGAATAACTCGGCTTTAGTGATAATACTGACGCCAATATGAGCTGAACCAACGCGCTGCAAGGTTTGTATGACGGTCGGTTTGGCTTTATAGAATTCAATCAAGATATTGGTGTCGCAAAGTATCATTATTTATTATCCCGCCATGCTTTAGCGCGTATGGATTCCTGAGTGATATCGTCACGATTTTCCCATATCCCTGCACAGTTGAAAAAATCAGTGTCAGACGTTACTTCGTTGGCTGCTATTTCTGTTACGTTGGAGCTTGCTTCATCCAATAAAATAACTTTAATTTTTTTTCCGTTCCATGCGTGTTGATTGCCGGGTAAGGTAATCACGCCGTTATGGACGGTCGTTTGAAACTCGACTACATTCATTTTTTTGCCTTTATTGGTTGTAAATTGGCTGTTTCATAGCGACATCATAACAAATTGGCTACTTTAGGGGGGTTGATTTTATTGATTGCGTATTAATTTACTTCCGGCTATTGTTTGAGAAATGGTGCGTGATGCGCACCCTACCCAGCGTTACAATCCTGATTGCTCTGTTGTGGGAGCGACGCCCACGTCGCGATTAACGCCTAACGCCTCAAATCGCGACGTGGGCGTCGCTCCTACATCGTATGGAGATGAATACTTATCCGTTACTTAACATGACGCTGCAATGACTTATCCTATAAAATAACGTGATAAGTTATCACATCATTAGTTTTATATGCGGAGATAAGGTGTTAAACGTTAAAGCATTATTTTTTACCGGCCTTTTGTTGTCCGGTCTGTTTTCTGAGTGCCTTGCAAGCCCGCGTGCAGAACAATGGGCAAAAGTGACCAGGCCGACTTATTCTGTTGGCTCTCAAAGCATTGGCACTTATAACGCCGGTTGTATAAGCGGTGCGGTTTCTGTACCGGCTAACGGTACCGGGTATCAACTGATGCGCTTATCAAGAAATCGGGCTTATGGTCATCCGGACTTAAAACAGTTTATTGAAAGCTTGGGGCAAACTGCCGCCCAACAGCATTTAGGATCTTTGTTAATTGGTGATTTAGGACAACCCCGAGGTGGCCCGACGTTAAGCGGGCATCGTAGCCATCAAAGCGGACTGGATGTGGATATTTGGTTTTTGCTATCAAAACAAGCCGCCAGTCGTACCCTGGCATTAAATGAACGCGAAACCTGGAACGCGCCTTCCGTGCTTGCCGGCCAATCGGATGCGATAAATTACACGCAGTGGTCATTAGCGAATGAAAAGGTACTTGAAGCGGCGGCACGTATGCCTGAAGTCGACCGGATTTTTGTCAATGCCAGTGTTAAACGTGAACTGTGTATCCGCCATACTGCGCAGGGCTGGTTGAGAAAAATTCGTCCCTGGTGGAAACATGACGATCATTTCCACGTTCGGCTTAAGTGTCCCAAAGATAATAAATATTGTCAGGGACAAGACGCCCTGCCGCAAGGTGATGGCTGCGATGCCGAGCTAAACTGGTGGTTTTCAGAAGAAGCCAAACACCCTGTCATCCCCAAAGCACCACCGAAAGAATTGCCATTGCCTGCCCTGTGTGATTCTGTATTAAAAGAATGATCTGATTAGATATAGATGTAGGAGCGGGGCCATGCCCGCGATATAACGAAGCCTTCGCGGGCATGGCCCGCTCCTACAAAGATTAATTCCGCAGCGTATGGAGACTATAAAGTGGATGGCTATTTATTGCGATTTGCCTTACTTGGCCTTGGTATGCTGCTCTTTGCCGGCAATGAGAATACGTGCCAATTTACGCAAGCCATCGGAAGATATTTCCAGACCCAAAGGTGCGCCTATGTTTTCAAGCTCATACATCACATCGGTAGCGGCTATAAAGGTCATATAACGTAACCCTTGTATTTCCGGTAATTCTTTAGCCAACATTTTTAATTGAGGCGCGAGACGTTGCCAAGTATGTGTAAAAAAAACACGCACCGGATCATCGCCGTTAACATCATGGTCTTTTAATCCGGCCTGAAAAGCACTGCGTGATTCCAGAAGCGTTTCCATCAAGGCATCACGTAATTCGGGCGATTTAGTATCATCGGATGCCTGTTGGACGGCTTTACTCAAAAATACATCCCATTCCTGCCAGCTGGCTTGCCATTGTTTTTGTTCGGCTGCACTTAACGGGGCTGCCGATTTTTTGGCGGCCTGTTTGGCAGGTGCATTGAAGGCCAGTTTAATGGCGACGCCATTGTCGTTAGCCTCGACACTACTAAATTTTAAGGATTTAAGCAGCTCTTTAACTTCCGCGACGTTCTCTTTGGGTAAAAATTCCGTCACCGTTTTTTCAATGTCTGCACGCGATTCGTTTAAATCTATTTTAACGGCAGACAATTTGGGTTCGACAAAGCGGTTAATCAACTCCTGAATTTTGTTGTTACTCACCGAGTGACCTTCCTGATCAGTCGCCGTCACTTTGGTAATGGGCAGGCTTAAGACCGTCTGCGCGGGGTTGATGGTGGGTTGTTGCAAGGTTTCCAACCTGCCGCTCCATGCAAACAGCGTGACGCATTGTCCACCCAGACCCGTTCCAAACTGGGCTTGCAGATTGTTTAGCAGCTTTATTTGACCTGCTTGGCCGCTTAGTCTGGGATCGGATATTTTTAAATAACTACAGCCCTGCTTATCATTCCAAAGTTCAGCTGAATTGCCTGCACCTTTATAAAGCTGGGTTATTAACGCTTTTTTTATCAGGCTATAATCCAGTTGTACCGGAAGCGTCAATTGATCGGCGGTGCCATTTTTTGCAAATAGCATCAGTAGGCTAAAAACAGTAATAACCGAATATTTATTCATAGGTTTTTTTCTCTGGAAAATGAAATGAGTGTAACTATTCAGTTCCCCTCTTTGAAAAAGAGGGGTTAGGGAGATTTTATTAGATAAATCCCCCGCGTTCCCCCTTTTTCAAAGGGGGAGGTGAATACTTACAAATGAGTTATTTTATTCTAAAAAATCTCAACAAATGGGTAAAGTCATTGGCAGATCGTTAATTTCCGGTCAATCAACAGCGTTAACCGCGCAGATCATGTTAATGGCTTAACATTAACGTTTCCTGAATCTTTGCCCGATACCACCTTACTGTCAATTTAACGCAGATTGATTTTTCATGCGCGGCAACATCCTGATCGACCGAAAACTCACCAGCTTTTGCTTTTGTTCGTCCCATAGATTCAACCATAGCGATTTAAGACTTTTACGCAAGGTCAACGGAGTCGTTACCTGCAAGGCCGCTATTTCATTGTAGCAACGCTGCAAGTTATAGTTGGGAATATTAGCCTTGACGTGGTGGATGTGGTGCAGGCCAATATTGCCGACTAGCCATTGCAGCACTTTGGGTAATTTATAATAAGAGCTACCTTCCAGACCTGCCCGGGTTAGATTCCAACTGTCATGGCGCATCCAGCAAACATCCTCGTACTGGTGCTGCACATAAAACAACCACATCCCGGCACTTGCCGCCATCATAATAATGGGTAATTGAATCATCAGATAGTTTTGAAACCCCAGCGTCAAACTCATAAGGGTAATGATAGCGACCAGTGCCATGTTGGTAACAATAACACTGTTACGTTCACGTTTTTTGGCTCCCAAACTGGGAAAACGTTGCAGAATCAAAAACAGAACCATTGGTATGATACCAAATAGTAACAAAGGGTTACGAAAAAACCGGTAAGTCACACGTTTGAGCCAAGATGCAGAAAGATATTCATCCACAGTCAACGTCCAAATATCACCTACCCCACGACGATCCAGATCCCCGGATGCAGAATGATGAATGACGTGAGTGCGTTGCCAATCCTCAAACGGTGTAAAAGTCATGATACCGGCAATATACCCCAATATCCGGTTTGCCCTGCGCGATGGAAAAAATGCAAGATGGCAACAATCGTGGAAAAAGATAAATATGCGCACCAAAAGTCCGGACGCAGGTACGGACAATAATAAGGTTATCCAATAAGGAAAATCGTGTAGTACGGAAAAAATCATCACGGCCCATAAGCCAAGATAAGGGACAAAAGTATTTGATATTTGCCAGAAAGCCTTCCGGTAATCCGCTTGCGCGTACTTTGAAACAGACTGAATTAAATCTTCTCGGCTGGACTGGTTATTTTTGGAATCTGAAGTTGCTAACATTTCAAGACGGGTAAACTGTTGTGGCATAAAGGTAAATGGACTCACTTTTAATTGGGTTTAGAAAAGGGTGGTATCTGTACCACTATTTTATGATTGGGATGGTTAGGCCGTCATGAGGATCGATATGAAAAAACTATAACGTGGCACGACCCCTAACCCTCGGATGTTATTTACACGCCCACATTCCGATATTCGGCGTCTGGACTTATATCCGTTCCAGCTACGGACTGTAAATTGGCTTGTTTAGGGTAATAACGGCCTCCTTAAAACAAGCGGTTTTTTGGATATAACGTGCGCTTACATCAGCAATTGCCGAGTCAATCCTGTAATGGATTGAATTCGACAAGCGAGTTGTAAAAACAAAAAGGTAAGTATCCCAATGCCGTTAAGTTAAGTGCCTCTTGGCAAAATAAACCGTTGACTGAGCGAAGCCGAAGCCGGCAAAATCGCTTCGACTCCGCTCAGCGAACGGCTTAACTTAACGGTATTGGTAAGTATCCTGTTATTTTGGTCAGTGCTAAAAAAAAGAAAATCGGCGGTAAGTTAAAGCGGTAGGCGGGAAATCAACGAGGCATTTCAAGCAATACACCCAGCTCTTTAACCTGATGGTTCTAATCAGAGTAAAGAACAAGCAACTTTTTGTTGTTACAGTTGCCGGATTTTTCAATAACAGCCAGTTAGTAAAAAATTTATTCAGTAAGTTCCCTGGCTATTAAAAAATAAAACGACTTACTTTAATCGGGACAAAAAACCGAAACTACATAGACATCAATTTAAAACATCTCACCACGAAGACACGAAGACACGAAGAACACGAAGATTTTTCTTTGGTTTTTCT
>JBAXTQ010000247.1:0-5430 GCA_037130115.1 Methylococcaceae bacterium | reverse complement strand
ATCAGAAAAGACTTCAATAATCAGAAAAGACTTCAATAATTTTAGCGGCCGTCACGTTTGTATTAATACGCAAGTCATCCGCCGCTTTTAGCATTAAAAAAGCAAACAGTAGATCAAAATCATTAGACATCCTAAGTATCAGGGTTTTGTCGTTTGATAAATAGTCAGCGGCTATTATTTTTATCAGTCGGTCTGGTGGGGATTTTTTAATCAAGTCAGTCGTTTTTACGACGATTTTATCGAATAAACTTTCGGGCAAATGACCAAACAGTATTTCTATGGGTTCTTCGTCGTCATCATCATCATAGTCTTCATATTCATCATCGTCGTCATCGTCATCGTCGATATTGCCAAATAATGAATCAAAAATATTCAAACCAAACGGCCGGCGAGATTGATGATATTGATCGAGAAAATTACCGATTAGCGAAACGGTGCGCATATCATTTTGTTCTTGGGCTTCTTTAAAGCTGTCTTGTAATCGGAAGTTATTTATACTGGAACATTTCGCCGGTTTGCCATTGGCTTCTGAATAGGCACGATAATACATCCAGATAGGCTTGTTCCAAACCGGTTGGGCAATTTTTACACACACACGTATTAACTCAAAATGACCGATAGCATCCAGGCATTGACAAAATGTTAACAGGGTTTCTTCACCAAGAGTCGGTTTTATTGATTGTTTAATAACGGCTTTTACTTTTTCCAGTGCCTTATGCAATAGTGCGTGGTTGGCGGTGTCGGCATCAGCGTATTGTTGAATTTGTTGCGTCAGCTGAATTATTTCTTGCTGGGACAATACCAGCTTTTTTGCCAAGGGCGGCACTATTTTTAGCAAAGATGCCAAGGGAAAATTGATTAACAGCGCTTCCATTATAATGTAAAAATGCGCATTAAATACGCCGTCATTATATTTTTGCAGGGCTTCTTTAATGAGCTGTTCGCCTCTGTTTTTATCTTCAGAAAGCAACACCAAAAAGCCCCGCATTAACTGCGCCTGCATCTGATAACGTTTACTTAAGGTTATCTTTTCTGCCTGTTGGATTTCTTTTTCAACCAGATGAAACTTTTTAGTTTTAATTAATTTTCGGGCATGTGCCAAGTGACTGGTAAATAAAACCTGTTTGGCAAACGTGTTAACGGGATCAATTTTTAATAAGTCCTGCGCATAGTTTGTCGCTTTTTTAAACGCTTTGTTGCGCACGGCGGCTTTTATTGCCAACGCTAATAATTCAATATCGTTTGGAAACTTGTTGATACTTTTATCCAACCATTCTTTGTAAGTATCAATTTCTTGCGTTTGTCGTTCATAATAGCGAAGAATTTGTACGTAACTATCACGGTCATCGGGGTCATGCTCAAGGCTGTCTATTAGCCAGTTAATGACCTCTTCGGGTGTTTCCTGATGCTTGGCGATATGCCTCATGATGAGTGCTATCTTAAAAGCGCCTTCAGATCCCTGTTTATTTAGAACAGCAATGCCATGATTCCAATAATATTCGGAACCATAAAAGTCCCCATCGTGTTCACAGGCAAGGGCTTTTAATCGCCAGTCATCAAAATCATTCAGTGTGCGAAAATGTTTGATATAGTCACGTTTCCCGGCAGGATAGGTTGACAGTGCGGCCCGGCAGTAATTTTGTGTCAAATCGGCACCCAACAGCTCTTTATACTGAAGGGCTAAATTAAATTTTGTCTTGTCCGACAAGCAGTCTTTTTGTTTGGTGACGATATTCAGTAGTTCAATCTGCTTTTTATTGAAGTCTTTTGCCGTTTCTACCAGTTTGATTTGTGACGGGGTAAATTGCCCCAGGTCATTAACCAAGGCGGCACCTTGATGCGTTATCGCCAATAGTAATTTGCTTGCTTGTTGATACGGTGAATCGGCAGGAATTTTGGCTAACAGTGCTTGCGCTTGTTCGACTGACTCGGTTATCAAGAGAGCCGCTTTCATAAGCGTGCGAAAATCACGGAAAGCAGAACGAAACGGCAGTTTTTGTAGCGCCAGTTCAAGGTCTTCCAGTTTATTGTTTTTGTCAGCGTTCAGCGCGTCTTGTGCAAAAATCAAATGCTTCATGAAAACCGAATCGGCTGGCAATAGTTCCTGGCACGTTATTTTTCCGGTAATAATAAGCAAACCCAATAAACCGGCAAGGTCAGGATATTGTTCATCCAGTTGTTGTGCTGATAACTGCCCCAAACAGGTTTTAACTTTTACCATGTTATTGGTTTGCAAAAGCCAACTGACATAGTGATCAAACGCTTGATAAGGCGGTTCGGCATATTGGGCATAATTTTCCCATAAAACCACAGCTTCTTTAATCATGCCTTTTGTGGCAAATCCCAAGGCTCTCTGTAAGTAACACCGGGCTAATGCTTGTCGCCAATCCGCCTTATTGGACTGTTTTAACAGGGCTTTGTACAGTTCAATAGCTTCTTTGTATTGCCCTGCATTCAATTTTGACAAGGCCTGGCTTTCAAGAACACTAACATCTGGAGTACTGGCTTTAGGCGTACTGAGTGGCTTTTTTTTCATAAGGGTAGCAAGTAACGTAAAATGTCGTTCTTAAAAAGTTAATTATAATGGTTTAATGGCGTCTTTGTGTAACTTAATTGACTCATTGCTTTGGGAATGGCTTGATTTTGGACGGTTGTAGGGGACTTGATTTAAGCAACGCCCAGTAAAGTATCCAGTTTTTTTTGCTGCTCAAGCGCATATAAGTCGTCAAAGCCGCCAACATGAAAGTCACCAATATAAATTTGAGGTACCGTTCGGCGCTTGGTTTTGCGCATCATTTCCTCTCTTAAACCCGGTTGGGTACCTACGTTAATCTCGGTATAAGAGACGCCTTTTTTGTCGAGCAGGCGTTTAGCCATCACGCAGTAAGGGCAAATAGTCGTTGTGTAGATCAGTATCTCAGGCATGTTTTAAAGATGTTTGTTAATATGTAAGAGTTAAAGGGTAAAGGGTAAAGGGTAAAGGTGCAAGGTTAATGAATAAAAATAACCTTGCACCTTGCACCTTGTGCCTTTAATTGATACCGGACTAATTTTTGAGGGCTTAAACTTATGAGTAATTTACCAAAAAATGTAAAGTATGCGCTGTCGCATGAATGGGCGAGTGTGGAAGATGATAATATCGTTCGCGTGGGTATAACTGATTTTGCCCAGGCACAATTGGGCGATTTGGTTTATATAGAGTTGCCTGACGTGGGGCGCAAAGTTAAAGCGCAAGAGCAATGTGCTGTGGTTGAATCCGTTAAAACCGCATCGGATTTGTTTAGTCCGGTTGCCGGAGAAATTGTTGCTGTTAATTCGGCTTTGGTCGATGAACCCGAGCAAGTTAATGATAACCCCTATAATACCTGGATTTTTTGTGTCAAAGCCGATGATCTGACCGGACTGGATCAGTTGCTGGATGCTGATGCCTACCAGTTGCTTATCGAGTAATAAAACTTTTTACAATCAACCTGCTTTTTTTGAAAGGATAATCAGTAACACAATGGCAAATCCAAATGCAAAAGGGCTTAAACGCCTCATTAACGCATGTTTCTTTTCTGTTGCCGGGTTTAAGGCAACGTGGACGCATGAAGAAGCCTTTAGACAAGAAGTTGTTTTGTTTGTAATAACAACACCACTGGCGATCTGGTTGGGGCAAACCAACATTGAAAAACTGCTGTTAATCGGCAGTATTGTTCTGGTGATGCTGGTTGAATTATTAAATTCAGCGGTAGAAGCGGTCGTTGACCGGGTAGGTTTTGAGCATCATGAATTATCCGGCAGAGCCAAAGATATAGGTTCTGCGGCAGTGATGATGTCTATAGCCTGGGCAGCCGTTACCTGGGCATTAATTTTACTTTAAAGAGGAATACCAATGAGTGCATTAATATGCGGTTCCATGGCTTATGACACTATTATGGTGTTTCATGATAAATTTAAAAACCATATCTTGCCGGAAAAAGTTCACATCCTGAATGTATCTTTTTTAGTCCCGGTCATGCGTCGTGAATACGGGGGTTGTGCAGGTAATATTGCTTTTAATTTGAATTTGCTGGGCGAAGAAGCCTTGGCTATGGCGGTCGTAGGGCATGATTTTGAACCTTACAGCCAATGGATGAACCAGAACAGTTTATCCAGTGAGTTTATTTATATTATGGATAATAATTATACGGGACAGGCTTATATCACCACTGACGAAGACGGCAATCAGATTACCGCGTTCCATCCGGGTGCCATGAGTTTCTCGCATATCAATTCAATTCCCACTGATAGAGATATCAGCATAGGCATCGTATCGCCTGACGGTAAAGAAGGCATGCAACTGCATGCCGAACAGTTTGTAGAATTGGATATCCCCTTTATTTTTGATCCCGGTCAAGGCATGCCCATGTTTAATGGCGCAGAATTGCTTACCTTTATTGATCAGGCAACCTGGATGACCTTAAACGATTATGAATCCGAGTTAATGCAGGAACGCACCGGATTGACATTAGAGCAACTGGCAGAACGCTTGGAAGCCTTGATTATCACGCTGGGTGGCAAAGGTTCCAAAATTTACACGAAAGGCGAGTGCATTATTATTCCTGCGGCAAAACCCAAAGCCTTGTTTGATCCTACCGGATGCGGTGACGCTTATCGTGCGGGCTTGCTTTACGGTTTGATGAACGATTTGGATTGGGACACTACCGGCAGAATTGCGTCATTGATGGGTGCCATTAAAATTGAACATCACGGCACCCAAAATCATTCTTTGGACATGGACGAATTTAAGCAACGTTACCACGAAAACTTTGGTTGTTCATTCTAAGATGCCGGGCTTTTCATGTTAAAAAATACCCAACAGTTATTGGATCTTATGACCCGTCTGCGTCGACCGGAAGACGGTTGTGCCTGGGATCTTAAGCAAGACTTTACCAGCCTGATCCCTTATCTTATTGAAGAAGCTTACGAAGTCGTTGATGCCATTGAGCGTAATGATTTGGATGATCTGCGTTCAGAATTGGGTGATCTTTTGCTACAGGTCGTTTTCCATTCCCAAATTGCCAAAGAACGCGGTTTGTTTAGCTTTGAAGAAGTGTCGGCCGGTATCTGCGAGAAATTGATTCGCCGACATCCTCATGTTTTTTCCGATGCGGTTTTTAAAACCGATGCCGAACGTCATCAGGCTTGGGAACAAGCCAAAGCAGACGAGCGGCAGGAAAAAAACAAAACGCTAGTCCGTCATAGCGTGTTATCGGGAGTGGCAGGCAATCTCCCCGCCTTGATGGAGTGCGAAAAAGTTCAGGATCGTGCGGCGCAGCACGGTTTTGATTGGCTCGAGGTGCCGCCGGTTTTTGAAAAAGTGCTGGAAGAATTGCAGGAAGTCAAAGAAGCCTGGGAATCCGGCGACCAAGCCCATATCCAGGAAGAAATCGGTGATTTGTTACTGGT
>JBAXTQ010000246.1:0-5447 GCA_037130115.1 Methylococcaceae bacterium | reverse complement strand
CCAGTCTATCTGCCAACATGACTTTTATCTCCTGTAAATCGTCTACTTGGGGTAATAAGAATAATAGGGGACAGACCACTATTTAATGTTCCAGGCGCAACCATTGTGTTTGATGATGTGTTAGCTTTGTATGCCGTTAATCGTCTTTGAAAATCTCTGACAATTGCCGGGCATCAATTGCCCGGTCAAACCAACGCTCAATTGCTTCCACCGGTGCATTAGAAATTAAACTGGTTATGTCGGCAGGTATTGCTCCAAAGCGCTTGGACAATAGTCTTTTTAATGCCAGCATTTCACCTTCTTGTTTACCTTTTAGTTTACCTTTTAGTTCGCCTTTTAGTTCGCCTTTTAGTTCACCTTCTGCTATATAGGCCAGTGCCCATTGTTCCAGTCTATCTGCCAACATGACTTTTATCTCCTGTAAATCGTCTACTTGGGGTAATAAGATACCGTAGTTTGGTTTTCTTATCAATGTGGCGCGTATCCATAACGAAAACATGCGTCGTAAGTCGGGTCTATCGGCTAGCCAATCGATTAACAGGCTTATTAAGCCTTCCATGGTGGCTGGGCTGTCTGCTTGTTCAAATCTAAAAACGGCGGCCACCAAGTTGGTAAGTGATGCCAGTTCGGCGTCGCTGTAAGCATTTTCGTCAATTAGCAAATATTTAAGATGGGGTTTAAACTGCTCCACCAAGCCGGGTACGACGGGAATTAAATCGGCAACATCGGTAACCGATGTCCAGCGTTGGCTACCATTATAAAGTACGATGGGTAAAATAGGCGGTAAACGACCCTCTGCCAGTACATCACCGCGCTTTATTAAATCCTGGTACAGCAAGCCGATATAGACCATCATGCGCAGCGCCATATATTTATCAACACTACTTTGAAATTCAATCAACAAATACAGGTAAACCCAGTCTTCACCGACTTTAACCTTCCAGACGATATCATCTTCGCGTTGTTGAAAATCATCACTCACATAAGAGCCAGGCACTTTCTCAAGTGTTGAATAATCCAAGCCATGCAACCAATCATCCGGTATAAAGCCCATAATAAGGTCTCGAACCAACTCCGGATTTGAAAATAAAAATTTGTAACTGCTATCGTGTGTTTTGCTCATGTGCAGATTATAAACCAATACACTTTCAGATAAATAATTTCCATGTCGACAGCTACCATTACCATGCGCCACTTTATCATTCCCATGCTCCCCCTTTTATCGTTCCCATGCTCCGGCGCGGGAATGCAGTCAGCGACGCTCCAGCGTCGCAAGCCTAAGTAATCCGGCTCTCATGCGGGCCGGAGTTTGCAACCCCGTCCCAAACGTTTGTTGTTACCGTTATCTTTTTAACAGGAAAGAAACCTGCCCGCTATTGTTTTTTGATACAATTGCCTACTTTTCCGGGTATCGTAATAGTTGCAGGACGAGGTTGTAAACCCCGTCCTGCTTCGTGCCAACCGGATAGGTTTGCCCCTGCAAACTATTTAGGGAACTAACAGTACTTGATGAGTAAAAAATTATGTCATTGCTGCCAAAAAAAGTTTAAGTAACTGAACATGAAAATGAAAGCCGTGGATAACAGCAATTTATGCAAATCAATTGAGCCTGCCCCCCATTGGTTCCTATCACCTTGGTCTCATTAGGCTGAATTAAATGAAATTTCTTGATATAAAAACAGATTTTGCGTTCAAAAAAGTCTTTGGTAGTGCTGATTCAAAAGATATTTTAATCAGCTTTTTAAATGCCATTATAGATTTTGAAAATAATCGTAAAATCCAGGACTTAACGATTGTTGACCCTTACAACATACCCATGTTGAAGGGTATGAAAGACACTTATGTTGATGTTAAAGCCGAATTGGATGACGGTAGTCGGGTGATTATTGAAATGCAGGTGCTGAATCACGAAGGTTTTGAAAAAAGGATTTTATATAATGCGGCAAAAAACTATTCGATACAATTAACAAAAGGCGATGCTTATCATCTGCTTAACCCCGTTATTGCGCTAACCATTACCGACTTTGTGCTTTTTGATGGCAATCCTGAATTAATCAACAATTTTAAGCTGATAGAAAAGAAACAGTTTATTGAATATAGCGATGATATAGAACTTATTTTTATTGAATTACCAAAATTCACTAAGCAGGAAGATGAGCTTGAAACGATTCAGGATAAATGGCTTTATTTTATAAAAAATGCAGGCGATTTGGATTACATCCCTAATAACCTCGATCAGGAATTAGAAAAAGCCTTTAATATTGCCAATGAAGCCAATTTAAGCCCGGAAGAGTTAGAGCTTCAGCATAAAAAGAGGGACTGGATTTATATTCAAAAGAGTTCCATAGAGCTCGCTACTAAAACCGGATTGAGGCAAGGTTTAGAACAAGGATTAGAGCAAGGTTTAGAACAAGGCAGAGAGCAAGGATTAGAACAAGGATTAGAACAAGGCAGAGAGCAAGGTTTAGAAAAAGGCCGCGAAGAAGGTATAGACAAGGCATCAAAAACCATTGCCGTTAATTTGCTTGGCAAAGGCATTGATATGGCTACCATAGCTGAGGTGACCGGGCTGACTGAAGCAGAGATTAATAACCTTTTACAAAGTGAGTGAGTAAAAGTTTTTCAAAATGCAATATATACCGCTGGAGCGTCGCATTGAGTGCGTTTCTATACTGGGCGTTATATTGTTTCCTCATTTTAGGACAGGAATGATGGTTGTTTGGTGGTGTTGATGTCGACGCTGGAGCGTCTGGGGCTGCATTCCCACGCTGGAGCATGGGAACGAGATGTGTTGGAGCGTAGGAACGATGGGGTGTTTTATTTATTTCTCGTTCCCACGCTTCAGCGTCTCAACTTGTAAGTAATCCGGCTATGTGGGCTTGCTGGGTATTGGCGTTATTTAATTGTTGGTTTTTAGGCGGGGCAGGCGGGTATTGCTGTCGACGCTGGAGCGTTGCTGGATGAGTCGAGGTTAAGGAATGACGGCTTTTGTTAATTAAGCTACATAGGCTTGCCTGCTAATCAATGCCAGTTCTTAGGTCTTATATTTTTTATGTCGCTTAATCAGAACAGCCCTATAATAGCAGAGCTTCAATTAGAGGTGTAAGACAATAGATACAGATTATATCCAGGATAATTATATGATTTCAGAACAAACCATACAGCAAGCTGCACAGCTTTTAGGGGCGGCTGCCAAGCCCGCCAGAGTCATTTTGTTTGGCTCTTATGCACGTGGCGATGCTCGGGAAAATTCTGATTTGGATTTTTTGGTCATTGAGTCGGAACTAAATGACAAATTTCATGAGATGGTGCGCTTAAGACAAGTGCTGAGACCGTTGAGAGTGCCTGTAGATGTATTAGTCTATTCACAAGCAGAAATTAGCCAGCAACAGGACTCTTGTGCTACTGCCGTGTATTGGGCATTGCGCGAAGGCAGGGTGTTATATGATGACACAGCCCACTAAAAGTGCAGGTAGACTATTAGTCCTTGCCAAGCGCGATATTACTTCGTTTCGTGCATTGACCCATCATCCCGAAGTAGATATTTCGGCACCGGTTTTTTTTGCCCAGCAGGCCGTAGAAAAATGTCTCAAGGCTGTTGCTGAGTATCACGGTATAGTATTTCGCAGAACGCATGATGTCGATGAGTTGGTTGATCTACTGCTAGAAAAGCATGTGACGATGCCATTTCCACCTGACAAATTTAGTGTTCTAAACCCATTTGCAGTGATATTGCGCTATGAAGAAACACCTTATATCAGCTTGTCTTTAATTGAAATGGAACATAGATACTGGATAACCAGTAACATAACGGCCAATAAATGTAGGCCGGAATAAGGCTTTTCGAGCGAAAGCGAGAATAAGCGTTTCCGGCACACTCTTAGAGAATGCCGGAAACACCACCACGCGCTACGCCCTTCGACAAGCTTAGGACAGGCTTGGGTGGCCTTATTCCGGCCTACGCTTAATGCTTGTTATCGCTGAATTCCTCGAAATCAAGAATTAAAAACTTGAAGATTGAGTTATAGTTAATAGCGAAAAGTGGGATATAAAAGAAGAACTTAAAACATGGGTATTTTAATTGCTGTACTGATTACCGTTGACACAGATTATCCGATAAAATTTATCAAGCGTGGTCACAGAAGCGCTTCCTAAAAGAGAATTATAATGAACGCATTAAATAGAATTACTACTGATCCACAATTATGCGGTGGTCGCCCTTGCATTCGTCACATGCGGATTAGGGTAAAGGATATTCTTGATTTATTGGCAGCAGGTGCCAGTACAGCAGAAATTTTAGAAGATTATCCCTATCTTGAAGCGGAGGATATTAAAGCCTCTCTTGAATATGCTGCGCACCAAATGGATCATCCGATTTTAAGCGTTGCTTGACATGCGTTTTTTAGTAGATGCAGTTACCGATTGGCTTGGCGCGAATGTTACAGCAACAGGGACACGAAGCTAATCATGTTGATGATTTAAAAATGATGCAGACATCAGATAGAGATATTTGGGCATGGGCCAAGCAGAGTAAAAGTGTAATTATCAGTAAAGATGAAGATTTTGTTATTTTGCATAATGCTGATGAAAACCCCTGGGCCCTTTGTTGGGTTAGAGTTGGCAATACTCGACGTAAAGATTTACTGGAATGGTTTGAACGATTATTACCGCTCATTATAGAAAAACTCTCGGCGGGTGAGTTGCTGCTTGAGCTTACCTAAGGGTGTACCCAAGAAATTAACCGACCGGCCTAAAATGGGTTTTGGTGTACCGATTTCTCGCTCCCACGTTCAGGCTTCACTGCCCACAGTTAAGCCGTTCGCTGAGCGAAGTCGAAGCGATTTTGCCGGCTTCGGTTCCGCTCAGCCAACGGTTTATCTTGCCAAGAGGCGCTTAACTCAATGGCGGTGATGCCGGAGCGTGGGAATGCAGTCAGCGACGCTCCAGAGTCGCATTGAGTGCGTTTCCACATCGGGCGTTACAATGTTTCCTCATTTTAGGACAGGAAAAATGGTTGTTTGGTGGTGTTGCTGTCGACGCTGGAGCGTCTGGGACTGCATTCCCACGCTGGAGCATGGGAACGAGGTGTGTTGGAGCGTGGGAACAAGAGGGCGGGGGCTAGTAGCCGATTGGATTTATAAGCTGTTAATCGTCTTTAAATATGTCTGATAATTGTTGGGCATCAATAGCGAGGTCAAACCAATGCTCAATTGCCTCCACTGGTGCATTGGATATTAAGCGGGTTATGTCAGCAGGAATTGCACCAAAGCGTTTGGACAATAGCCTTTGTAAAGCCAGCATTTCACCTTCTTGTTTACCTTTCAGTTTACCTTTTATTTCACCTTTTAGCTCGCCTTTCAGTTCACCTTTTAACTCACCTTCTGCTATATAGGCAGCCCCGACGCATGAAATAAAAAACATCTAAAAAGCAATCCACTGCATCGTCT
>JBAXTQ010000245.1:0-5474 GCA_037130115.1 Methylococcaceae bacterium | reverse complement strand
TCAACGGAGAGCGAATTACTTAATGCGTACATTTGCGTATAAAATTAAGAGCAGGAAAGACCATCAAACCCCAGCATTTCGCCAGGAAGTATAAAATCCACCACCAGTTCATTACCATTAAGATCAATACGCAATAACTTGGCACTGCCGGAACGCAAGGCTATTAATCCTTTAAAGGGGCTGCCGGCTTGGTATATCGCTTCGCCTTTTTGACGCAGGTTATTCCTGTTAACCAATAAGTCGAGTTCTCCCACTTCCGATTGATCCAGTCCTTTAGGAATACACAAGGTATCCAGATTACAGTTTGAGCAGGTAACGGCGGTCGTGGTTGTTGATGAGTGTGGCATTATTGAATGAATCATTAATTTGCAAACGGGAGTGGTGACCAGGGGATTAAATTATCAAAAGTCAATCGGGGGGCTTGCAGATTTTTATTATCCTTGGCTTCATTGCAGCGAGGCTGCTTGCTTAAATCGACTTATACGCTTCATTGGCTATTTTTTTGATTAATGCAGTTTTAAAAGTAATATTCTATACCTTGTGACGCAGTCGAGTATTGAAAACTTATTTTTTTACAGATTGTCCAGCTATACTGCCTCGAGGTACTGTTACTCAATATTCAAATTTTTAATGCTTGATTCTGGTGAGACAGCTATAACAAGCAATGGGCGTAGGCCGGAATAACACCACCCAAGCCTGTCCTGAGCTTGTCGAAGGGGGTAGCGCGTGGTGGCGTTTCCGGCATATCGTACAGAGTGCCGGAAACGCTTATTCTCGCTTTTGCTCGAAAAGCCTTATTCCGGCCTACGCCGTTTCTGACACTTAATCTTTACATTGAGTTAGGAAAGTCAAGACAAGAAAACTTGATGATTGATTAATAAATCCAGTAAATACCATACCCCTACCATGCAACCCATTTAAGCCCAATAGAAAGCAAGGAAATTAGCCGATGTGGCGATCAGTTTTTTGCGTGGTTGTATTGAGTGGATGCACGCTGCTGCAACCATCTCGTCATGCCCAGCAACTTGCGCATAGCGCAGGTTTGCAAAAATCGAACTTCAACGCAGGCGATTTTGTGTTGACTGCTTATTCGCGGCTAGGCGACCCGGATCAGCCTGTTAATATCTATATTGAAGGCGACGGTCTGGCGTGGCTGTCACGTAATCAACTTTCAGACGACCCTACGCCGCGAGTCGCCACCGGCTTGGCGCTTGCCACGCTTGATCCCGCGACAAACGTGGTGTATCTTGCCAGACCCTGTCAGTTTAATGATTTTGACCTAAGGCCTTGCGATAGCGCGTACTGGTCAAACAAACGTTTTTCGCTGGAAGTGATAGAGGCAATGAACCAAGAGGTCAGTTCGTTTATACAAAAAAACCGTGCCCGGAAAATAAATTTAATCGGTTATTCAGGTGGCGCGGCAGTGGCAGCCTTGTTGGCGGCGCGACGACATGACGTGATTAGTCTGAGAACGGTGGCCGGTAATTTGGATCACAATTTCGTTAATCACTATCATCAAGTCGATGCCACACCGGAGTCACTCAATCCTGTTGATATTACAGAAAAATTAACGGACTTGCCCCAATTGCATTTTGTTGGCAACAGTGATGAGGTGATACCCAAACAGGTGGCCTTGCGCTTTATTGCACGGCAACAGTCGCAATCAAGCCCGTCTCCTTGCGCCGGGTTAATAATGGTTGCAGCGGGGCATCAGGATAATTGGGTTCAGCAATGGCCCCAACTATTGCAACTACCGTTTCCCTGCCAAGGGGCATTGCGTTAGCGTCACTGCCCACAGTTAAGTATCGTAATAATATAATACTGCGGCTGGAGTAAAACCGCTTTAGCTGTTTTTACAGGCAATAGCTGAAGCGATTGCACTCCGTTTTTTAAACAACTTTCGGTTAACTGTGGGCAGTGACGCCGGAGCGTGGGAACGATAGGGTTATTTCATGCACGCTCCTTAGTGGAAGTTGTAAAAAGAATCACTTTTGCCGTTTGATTCGTTGTTAAATCCGGATGTGTGTGCTATAAAATCGTTTATTAACCGCATTCAGTCTGTTTTAACTAAATCCTTCGGCTATGTCCGTTTACCCTTATCGAAGGATAAAGTCGCAAAAATTATAGTCTGTGCGTTTTGTGCAAAGCACTTATTTCCTGCGACGCTATTCTTATTTGAAACCCTACTTATAATCTCAGAGGCATTAACGATGCTTAACAAATCCAGCCAAGCCTTGGCTTGCATCACGCTCCTTACTCTGGTGTTCTCATTGGCAGATGCCAGGTTAGCTTCAGCCGAACCGAAGGGGGATGAGTCCATCTTCAAATACAAGAAAGAACTCGCCATCACCGACCGGCAGGAAGCCAACCTCCGCAGCATCATCTCAAAGATTCAGGACACCCTTAAGGAAAAAACCGAAGAGCTCAACAAGCCCCGGGCCGAACTTAATAAAATGCTTGAGGATAAAGCCGATCTGGCCAAGATAAAAGAAAAACTGCACGCCATTGCCCGGATACAGGCTGATGCCACCTACGAAGATATAGCCGGTATCAGGGCTATAGAAACCGAACTTACCGCCGACCAGATGAGCAAGTGGCGCGTCATGCAGGAAAAATTCAGGAAGAGCCAGGAGAAAACCCAGGTCGTTTCGCCTGAACAAAAAGGGCGTGTCCAATGAACTTTGAAATTCGTCTTTTATTGCTGATCATTCCTGTCTGGATTTTTTTACTGCCTCTTGTTGCTGTTGCGGAAACAGAGACTTATTCCCAGTCGATCGTTAATGCCAAGGCTCACGCGGACAGCCCGACGACATGGCTCGCGCCTGATCTGTTCAATGTGTCCGAAGCCGGTTCCGTGGGAGCGAATCCCAACGGTTTGCAATATTATGGCGCTGCGGCCAACAATCAATTGATTGTCCGGACGGCCAGCAAAAGCTCACCCTATAACGGCGGGTTTGGCGGCCCTGTTATTACCGCAGGAAGCGACTACGCTATCTTCGGAGACAAAAGCTCGTTTGGTTCGTGGGTTACTACCGGCAACGGGATGACTAATTTCATTGTTGGTCAGGGCTTGACCGGAAGCACAGTCACCCAGGGAATTGAACGTGGATTGGGCATGAACACTACCGGCACCCACGATGCCATCTTTGAGATGGCAGTGACCGTCGGAAATACCGGCAACAATCCTTATCTTTTGCGCCCGGTACGCAATCCCAATCCTGCTGCTTTCAGCATGGATCCAACAAGCTATGGCAGCAGTGCTTCTTTCCCCGCTGATGCAACAGCCGCAGGAATTGGCACTACCGATGCGGCGACTAAGGTCTTTAACAGCTATAAGACCGCTTATACCGCTTGGGCAGCCCAAGCTTACACTACGAACCCGTTTCCCTGGACGCAGTTGGGTTACACCTACTACTGGGGTCAAACGGCTAATCCTCCCACGCTGTTGAGCCAGGTGCAGGGTATGTCCGAGTTTACGCTGTTGGGCGGCACAGGCAGTAGCGATCCTGGCAAAACCCCGTCAGGCACCGACGAATCGGGGCAAGTAAAAGTCGTCGGCATTTACGCGACGGAGTCTTATATTTATACAAAAAACAAAGGGGGCAGCCTTAGCAATGATGCAGATGCACAATACGGCAACGGCTTTGCCAGCTTTAAAGTCACCGGTTCGGCCGATAGTCTGTGGGCCGGAGCCAATTTTCAAACCGGTGCCAAACTCGATGCCGGCACTCCCAACACGATTACGATCGACTCCGGCGGAAGCATCAGCGGCGGGCAGGGCATCCTGGTCGGATCGCAGAACTATACCGTCAACAACGCCGGTACGATCACCGCCAATGCGGATACCAAAAAATTCAACATCACTGGCTCGGAAAATATCGCCCTGCTCTTTAAAGGGGATGCAGCCGCTTATGTCGGTGCTGTGAAAAATATTCTCAACAATTCCGGCACCATTACCGGCCCAGGTGCCAACGGCACGGCCGTCAAAGCCTTGGCCGGCAACACGGATATCACCAGCACGGGTGCGATAACCGGCAGCGGTAGCGGTTATGCAGTCCAGACCGGCACAGGAAACGACGTGGTGACAGTCAACGGCGGTTCTGTCATCGGGAACATTGATCTTGGGACGGGTGTGGATGCTCTTGCCGTTAATGCTGGAACTGTGAACAGCAAGGTCACCACGATTGGCACCGTGACAGTTAATGGCGGCACGCTGCGGGTAGGCGATGGCAGCACGTTTGGGACTGGAGAAATCAAGAACAACGCCACGCTCGACATCGGTTCGGCGACTCTAGCTATTGGCAGCACTTATAACCAAAGCGCAGCCTCAACACTTAAGGTCGCTGTAAACGGCACCACTAACGGTTCACTAGTGGCAAGCGGAACGGCTACCGCCACCACCGGCTACAATCTTGCCCTAAATGTGTCGAATTATATACCTAACAACACCGCTTATACGATCATAAAAGGCGTTGCCGGAGGTGCCGCTATCGCCGCTCCGAACATTAGTCTCACCGGCAACAACAAAGCGAGCTTTGCCCCGACCACTATTGGCGATGAGTTGGTAATAACCTCCAATCGCACCGTAAACGGCTTTGCCAGTAACGTCAATCCAGGTGATGCCAATGCCGGAAATGTCGGTAACGTGTTGGACAATATCCACAACCCCTCAGCCGATATGTCCAACGTATTAAATGCGATGGAAGGCTTAAGCAAGCCCCAAGTGGCTTTAGCACTCGATACCTTGGTTCCTGAGGTGGATGCCGGCGTCATCAACAACGATCGGGCCATGCTCAATAATTTCACCGGTGTCTCGATTGACCGGGTGGAAAAAGCCCATATTGAAGGACAGTCCAAGCATTCAAAGCGGTCTGGAATCTCCAGTGGCGAAGCGGGCAAGCTGGACGGCCTGTGGGCCAAGGGTTTCGGTAGTTATTTGACGCAAGGCAGGCGCGGCGGTATCGCCGGCTATAACGCCTGGAATGCCGGTACGGCGCTGGGCGTTGATCACCGTTTCACCGATGCTGTTACCTTCGGTATCAGCGGTGGTTATGCTTACGGTAATGTCAATTCCGATGCCAATAGCGCCAATACCACCATCAATAGCGCCCAGACCACACTTTATGGCGGCTATCAAGATCAGAAGCGACCGTTCTTTATCGATACCGCCGTGTCCTTTGCCTATAACTGGTACGCCGGTCGGCGCAATATCAATGTCGGTGACGTCATTTTGAGAACCGCCAACGGCTCCTACGACGGTCAGCAATATGGTGCGTACCTGGGTGGCGGTTATCAGTTCAAGTTTGCAGACGCCATCGAAGTGACGCCGTTGGTGTCGCTTCAATATAATAACCTGCATATCAACAGCTATGGCGAAACCGGAGCCGGGGCGTTAAATTTAAATACCGGCACCCAGAATTACAACCAGTTGCAGTCCGGTCTGGGCGGAAGGATAGCCACTACCCTGAGTTCGC
>JBAXTQ010000244.1:0-5482 GCA_037130115.1 Methylococcaceae bacterium | reverse complement strand
ATTGAGGGGGATTTATCTAATAAAATCTCCCCTAACCCCTCTTTGTTAAAGAGGGAGGACTGAATAATTACCCCGGAATCAGTATCGCTTGAAAAAATGGCGGTTTTAATGTTCAATTGCAGTTTATTATATTCAGATATTCCAACGACATGAGGGCTTAAAAATGCTACAAAAAACTTTTATGGCAGCGATAATTATCGTTGTTACCGGCTCTGTTAGTACGGCGGGCACCATCAGCAACGGAACCTGGTCAGCCAATGCCTGTGGTATTGAACCTGAACTGCCGGTTATTAAACAAGATAGTATTGAGACCTATAACCAAAGCATCAAAACCATTAATGAATGGCAGAAAAAAGCCAATGATTATATTTCTTGCATGATTAATGAAGCGAATGCCGACAATGCCATCATCGCCAAAACAGCCACCGAGCAACAAAAAAAATTTCAGGCAGCCGCAGAAAAAATCAAGCTTGCCACGGATGCAGCCAAAGCCACGTTGGATAAACAATAACCCCGCGCTTAACCGGTAGATGTCGGCTTCGCTCATAGAACACGGATTACACAGATTATACGGATTTCAACGGATTTTATTTTTAGTTGAAAAAACCTTACGTGTTATAAGCACTTACCTCCCCCTTTGAAAAAGGGGGATTAAGGGGGATTTATCTAATAAAATCTCCCCTAACCCCTCTTTTTCAAAGAGGGGGACTGAATAGTTACTACGTGTTTATCGTTACTGTTTTTCGCCCAGTTCCCACGCTCCGGCGTCACTGCGCACAGTTAAGCATCGTAATAATATAATGCTGCGGCTGGAGTAAAACCGCTTTAGCTGTTGTACAGGCAATAGCTGAAGCGATTGCACTCCGTTTTTAAAAAACTTTCGCTTATCCGTGCCTATCAGTCAAATCCGTGTCATCCGTGTGCTATTTTTTTAACGGCTGAATATTCGCCAAAAAGGTTTAACAATGAACAAAATTGGACTGGCAATATTTTTTTCGGTGCTGATATGGTCAGGCATAAATCCCAAAGATTACCTGACCTGGCTACTTGAGATCATACCGGCAATCGTGGCTTTTATTGTGCTGACAGCGACTCGGACGCGCTTTCCCTTAACCGGTCTGGCTTATGGTTTGCTGCTGTTTCTTTGCCTGATTTTAATGATAGGCGGGCATTACACTTACGCCGAAGTACCTTTGTTTGACTGGTTTAAGCAGGTATTTAAGCTTGATCGCAATAATTTTGACAAGCTGGGTCATTTTGCTCAAGGCTTTGTTCCTGCAATCATTGCCCGAGAAATCATCATCAGAAATGAGGTCTTAAAAAATGCCCAGTGGCTTAACTTTTTCGTTATCTGCATCTGTCTGGCCATTAGTGCTTTTTACGAATTAATTGAATGGACTGTGGCAATCCTTATCAACGAAGCCGCTGATGCCTTTTTAGGGACTCAAGGTTACATTTGGGATACCCAATCAGACATGGCTTTTGCGTTACTGGGCGCAATATTGGCGCTGACGACCTTACATAAAGCACATGATCGACAGATTAAGGCGCTAAATCAATCTTAATTGTTACTGACCCGCAAGTAGTTTATGATTGCGGGCAAGTACCCACTAAACAACGCACCGAACCGCCTGCCTGTCCGTGTCGCGCCCCCATCACAACGCCGTAAACCTTACCCAATCAAACAACAACTCACTAATGGCTATTAAAAAATCAGAGCTGTACAGCTCGCTATGGAAAAGCTGCGACGAATTACGCGGCGGTATGGATGCATCCCAGTACAAAGACTATGTGCTGGTATTGCTGTTTGTTAAATACATCTCCGACAAATACGCCGGTCAAAAAGATGCCCTGATAGAAGTGCCGGTCGGTGGCAGTTTTGCTGACATGGTGGCGCTTAAAGGCGACAAGGAAATTGGCGATAAAATCAATATTATCATCAGCAATCTTGCCGAAGCCAACGACCTGAAAGGCGTGATTGATGTGGCCGATTTTAACGATGCCGAGAAGCTGGGCAAAGGTAAAGAGATGGTGGATAGGCTGTCCAATCTGGTCAGCATTTTTAATACCCCCGGACTGGATTTTAAAGGCAATCGCGCTGAAGGCGATGATATTCTCGGTGATGCTTACGAATATTTAATGCGCCATTTCGCCACTGAATCCGGCAAGAGCAAAGGCCAGTTTTACACGCCGGCAGAAGCGTCGTTGATTATGGCTAAAGTCATAGGCATTGAAAAAGTCGTTAGCGCGAATCAAAGCCTCTATGATTTAACCTGCGGTTCGGGGTCATTAATGCTTAAAGCCCATGACGAAGCGTTAAATAAAACCGGTCTGGACATCACTATTTATGGACAAGAAATGGATAACGCCACCGCCGCGTTAGCCAAAATGAACATGATTTTGCACAACTGTCCAACCGCAGAAATCTGGAAGGACAATACGCTATCCAGCCCTTATTTTAAACAGCCGGACGGACAACTAAAAACTTTCGACTTTGTGGTGGCCAATCCGCCGTTTTCTACCAAGGCCTGGAGCAACGGCTTCAACCCCGCCGAAGATGAATACCATCGTTTTTGCTTTGGCATTCCACCGGCCAAAAATGGCGACTACGCATTTTTCCAACATATCCTTGCCTCCTTAAAAAGCACCGGTAAAGGCGCGGTGATTTTACCGCATGGCGTATTATTCCGTGGCGGTGCCGAAGGCATTATTCGTAAAAACGTCATTCAGCGCGGCTTTATCAAAGGCATTATCGGCCTGCCTGCCAATTTGTTTTACGGCACCGGTATTCCCGCTTGCATTATTGTCTTGGATAAAGAAAATGCAGCCGCCCGCAAAGGCATTTTTATGATTGATGCGAGCAAAGGTTATATAAAAGACGGCAACAAAAACCGCCTGCGTGCCCAAGATGTTCATAAAATTGTCGACACTTTTAACAAGCAAATCGAAACTGCCAAATATGCCCGCTTGGTTCCGGTGGCCGAAATTGAAGCCAACGACTTTAACCTTAACTTGCCGCGTTACATTGACAGCAGTGACGCAGAAGACTTGCAGGATATAGCCGCCCACCTCAATGGCGGCATACCGCATTATGATATTGACGGGCTTGCCGCTTACTGGCAAGTATTTCCTGCCGTGCGGGCGCAGTTGTTTTCACTCGCCGAGCTGGGGCTCAGCGTTCCCGGAAAGGCCGAGCTGGGGCTCGGCGCTCCCGGCTCCGGCTCCGGCTCCGGGAACGCCAAGCCCCAGCTTGGCATAAACACCTACAGTCAACTCAACGTTGAACCCGGCCAAATTAAAGCCACCATCTTTGCACATCCCGAATTTACTGCCTTTAACCAACAAGTCACCCAACGGTTTGCCGATTGGAAAACCGGCAACACGCCCTTGTTAACCGGCATTCAGCCCGGTGACCGTCCCAAAGCGTTAATCGATGTGTTATCAGAAAACCTGCTGGAAACATTTCGCAGCGTACCGCTTATTGATGCTTATGATGTCTATCAACATCTACTGGATTATTGGAGCGAAACCCTGCAAGACGATGCCTGGCAACTGGTTCATGAAGGCTGGCAAGCGGTTTTGGACGGCAAAGCCAACACGGATTTAATCCCTACACCCTTAATTGTTGACCGATATTTTAACGCTGAACGGCAAGCCATCGAACAACTGGAAGCCGACCGTGAAGCCATCAGTCGGCAAATGGAAGAGCAGGATGAAGAGCACGGCGGCGAAGACGGATTACTGGCCGAAGGCAAAACCGACAAAGGCAAACTCAGCGCCAAAAGCGTCAAAGACCGACTGAAAGCACTTAAAAACGACCAAGAAGCCCTTGAAGAACAAACCGCTTTGGAAGCTTATCTGGCGCTGATTGAACAAGAATCAGCCGCCGCTAAAAAAGTAAAAGCAGCCCAAAAAGCCCTGGATACCCAAGTCATCCGAAAATACGCGCAACTCAGCGAAGCCGATATTAAAACGCTGGTGGTGGAAGATAAATGGCTGGCCGCCTTGGCTACCAGCGTGCAAAGCGAATTGGATCGGGTCAGCCAAGCCTTAACCGGACGTATCAAGCAACTTGCAGAACGTTATGCCACCCCGTTACCCAAACTAACCGAAGAGCTGGAAACACTTGCCAGTCGGGTCGATGAGCATCTAAAAAAGATGGGGTTTGTATGGAACTGAGACCAGGTTATAAGCAGACTGAGGTGGGAGTGATTCCTGAGGATTGGGAGGTTAAGTCATTAAATGAATTAACGACTACAGTTGCATCGGGTAGATCAAAGGTTACTTCGGCTTATGGCAGCTATGCAGTTCATGGATCAACTGGCATCATAGGTTTCAGCGAAAACGTGGAATATGAAGGTAATGCGATACTTGTCGCACGTGTTGGTGCCAATGCTGGAAAATTAAACATTGTTTCTGGTAAATATGGCGTTACTGATAATACTATTATCTTGCGCTTAAGAAGTGACGCTTATTTACCATTTTTCTGGATGCAATTAGAAAGTAAGCGCCTAAATAGTTTAGTTTTTGGATCTGGGCAGCCGCTAATTACTGGATCGCAACTAAAGGCTTTGGCTGTCAGTGTGCCTCCTTTGCCAGAACAACATGCCATCGCCTCCGTGCTATCTGATGTCGATGTTCTGCTCGCCAAACTCGACCAACTTATCACCAAGAAGCGCGACCTCAAACAGGCCGCCATGCAGCAACTGCTCACAGGCCGGACTCGTTTACCGGGATTTAATTCCAACTTTAAATATAAAAAAACAGCTGTGGCGGTCATTCCGGAGGATTGGGATATACAGAAGATCAGTTACTTGCTTGAAGATAAATCAATACTGGAACATTTAGATGGCAATCACGGTGAGTTGTATCCAAGAAGCTCAGAATTCAAACAAAATGGTGTTCCATATATTGGCGCAAATGATTTTGTTAATAGCCTTGTTTCTTTTGATAACTGCAAATTTCTTAGCAAAGAGCGAGCTAGTAAATTCAAAAAGGGTATCGCCAAAGATGGTGATGTGTTGTTCGCTCATAACGCAACAGTTGGGCCTGTAGCATTATTAAGAACTTCAGAACCCTTTGTGATTCTTAGCACTACGGCGACTTATTTCCGTTGCAATGAAGAAAAGTTACACTATCATTTCTTAAAATTTGCTCTTCAATCCTCATATTTTATAAAACAGTATCAAGCTGTAATGGCGCAATCAACGCGATTTCAGGTTCCAATAACAACACAAAGAAAACTATCATTAGTTACTCCGCCGCTCAATGAACAACGTGCTATCGCAACCATCCTCTCCGACATGGACACCGAAATCACTGCCCTTGAAATCCGCCGTGATAAAACTCGCTACCTAAAACAAGGCATGATGCAAGAACTACTTACCGGCAAAATTAGGTTGCTATAATGACTAAAAAAACCAGAACCCCCGGGAACGCCAAGCCCCAGCTTGGCAGTCAACCAGACTACGCCGAGCTGGGG
>JBAXTQ010000243.1:0-5490 GCA_037130115.1 Methylococcaceae bacterium | reverse complement strand
AAAACCAAAGAAAAATCTTCGTGTTCTTCGTGTCTTCGTGGTGAAATGTCTTAAGGTGATTTCTGGGAAAGAACTTACAAAAAGCACTTTCAACTTAATGCGGAACCGTTTATGTTGCTTGTGCAACGCCAAAGAGAATGCTCTAAAAAATAGTATATGACCGATATATTTTAAAGCTGGCACTATTCATGCTTTATTTTTATAAAACTAAACATCACCTTTTGAAGTGCCATGAAATCAATCTGGAAAAACTATAAAACTGAAACGGCTTATGATGAACTGATGCATTCTGAATGTCAGTCGCGCCCGGTAAGTCACCGATTATGCCAATACTTGGATTCACTTAAAAAAGAAGACATAGACAAGCGAAAAATAGCGGCAGAACTGGCTATTATGGAAATGGGTATTAGTTTTACAGTCTACAGTGACGAGGGAAATATTGATCGGGCATGGCCTTTCGACATTATTCCGCGCATTATGGATGCAAAAGAGTGGCGAGTGATAGAAAAGGGTTTAAAGCAGCGTTTAACCGCTTTAAACTGTTTTATTAGTGATGTTTATAGCGAGCAGGCTTTTATCAAAGATGGAAAAATGCCCGGTGAGATTATTAACAGCTCCAAGAATTTCCGCAAAGAATGCATCGGCATGAAGCCCCGTCATAACGTGTGGGCCAATATTTGTGGCACTGATTTGGTGCGGGACAAAGATGGTGTGATGTATGTGCTGGAAGATAATTTACGGGTTCCTTCCGGGGTTTCGTATATGCTGGAAAATCGGGTTATCACCAAGCGTGTATTCCCTGAGTTATTGCAGAATATTGATATTTTGCCCATCGACGATTATCCCACTCACTTGCATGACATGTTGATGTCCATTGCTCCGCACCAAGATGGCCCCGTGACTTGTGTGGTCTTAACGCCTGGCATCTATAATTCCGCTTATTTTGAACATGCTTATTTAGCCCAGCAAATGGGTGTGCAACTGGTTGAAGGCAATGACCTGGTGGTCAATGACGACGATTGTGTTTACATGCGCACTATTGAAGGTCTGGAAAAAGTTGACGTTATTTATCGACGCATCGATGACGATTTTCTTGATCCTGAAGTATTCCGAAAAGATTCAACGCTGGGAGTGCCTGGTTTGATGCGTGCCTGGAAAGCCGGTAATGTCGCCTTGTCTAATGCCCCCGGTGCCGGTGTTGCCGACGATAAAGTGGTTTATGCTTATGTGCCGGAAATGATACGTTACTATTTAAATGAAGAGCCGATACTGCCCAATGTACCGACTTATTTGTGCAGTAATAAAGACGATCTTGATTATGTACTGGAACATCTGGCTGAACTGGTGGTCAAGCCGGCCAATGAATCGGGTGGTTACGGCATGTTGGTAGGGCCACACGCCACCGCAAAAGAAGTCGAGAAATTTCGGAAAATTATTCAAGAAGATCCCCGCAACTATATTGCCCAGCCCACGTTAGCGATTTCAACCGCACCAACTTTGTGCAAAGGTAAGCTGGAACCGCGCCATATTGATCTGCGTCCTTTTATTTTACAAGGCGAAAATACTTTTGTAACGGCGGGTGGCTTAACCCGTGTGGCACTTAAAAAAGGCTCACTGGTAGTTAATTCCTCGCAAGGTGGTGGCAGTAAAGATACCTGGATTATTAATATGGAGGCCAACTAATGTTATCTCGCTCGGCAGAACGCCTGTATTGGCTAGCTCGTTATATGGAACGCACAGAAAACATTGCCAGACTGGTAAGTGTGCACATGAATTTATTAATGGATTTACCCAAAGGTGTGGAAATGGATTGGCGGCAACTGATCCTGATTAATACCTCGGAACAGGAATTCTATGAAAAAAACAACATCGCCAATGAGCGTAATATCACCCGGTTTTTGTTGGTTGATACCACTTATCAGGGCTCGTTGATTTCTTCATTAAGCGCGGCGAGGGAGAATATCCGCACCTCACGGGAGTTGTTGCCGGATGAGGCTTGGGAGCAGGTTAATGAACTCTATCTGTTTGCAAAAAATAATCTGGAGACTATTACCAACCGGCGCCAGCGTGTGCTGTTTCTTAACGAGATTCTTAAAGGCTGTCAGCGTTTTACCGGCTTGTTATCAGGCTATATGAGCCATAATGACCCTTATCGATTTATTCGTTTGGGCAAAAATATTGAACGCGCTGATATGACCAGCCGTATTTTGGATTTTGCGTCCTTACTGCTCTCGGAATCTCGTAGTGATGAAGCCCGCCAATACGAAACCATTCTGTGGATGAATATTTTAAAGGCGTTGAATGCCTTGTTGATGTACCGTCAACAAATGCATAATAGAATAAATGGTGATGATGTGCTTAGTTTTCTGTTGCAGGACGCCAATTTGCCACGATCGGTGAGTTGTTGCCTTGGTGAAATACATACTAGTGTTAGCCAACTGCCTAATAATAACGGCTTGCCACAGAAACTTACTGAACTTGAGACGTATGTAAAAGCCATGGATACCCGGCAAACCACGCAAAAGCAACTACGCAGCATTCTTGACGGCTTACAAAACAAGCTGGGAGAATTACACGCTCATATTGCAGATAACTGGTTTTTGATGGCGGCGGGCGAGTAAGGTCTTAAGAGCAGATATTCACCACGAAGAACACGAAGGACACGAAGATTTTTCTTTGGTTTTTCTTCGTGAACTTCGTGTCTTCGTGTCTTCGTGATGAATTTTAATGCTTTATTGCGTTATTTTTTTAGTGAACTCGGTATGACAGGCGCAGAAGACACGGTAAGGTGTGGGCCTTCCGGGCTATCTTTGACGTTGAAATCCAGGATAAGCCGGTTATCGGTTGGAAATAATTCATCTTTGCGTTGAATCATTGCACCTATGAAGTGAACCGTCGTTATTGCCGGCACGGGTTTGCTGTCCTTGGAATGCTTGCCCATTTCTGCTTCCAGTTCTTGTCTCATTGTCGGCATTTCATCGATAAATGCAGTCAGCTTTTCGATGCGGTCTTCTTTTGGCAACACGGCAATATTCCAGGCCACGGCCGCTAGTGCTACAAGGTTCTCAAATTCCTTCGTGGACAGTTTTTCAGGCTCAAACGGTGCACACACTTCCAATAACGCTGCGGATAATTTAATAACGCCAAGTGGCTTTTGTTGTCTTTGCTGGTGTTTTTTTCGGCTTGCTTTGCCCATGGTTTACTCTCAACAGTGTCCGTATTTTTTATAAAGTATAGGATGATTCGTTTTGAACAGCATACGCATCAACTTAAAGATTTAATTCACCACGAAGACACGAAGTTCACGAAGTTCACGAAGAAAAACCAAAGCAAAGTCTTCGTGTTCTTCGTGTCTTCGTGGTAAATGTCTTAAGTGGTAGGGTGTGCATCGCGCACATAAAATCGCATCCACTAAACGGTTTTATTTACACCAAAATCTATTATTGTTTTCTATTGGGTTTATTTCTCTGGCATGGTTGTGGTGCGCGATGCGCACCCTACCAAGCTAAACAGTAGTATTGCGAAACTTGGCAGGTGTTATTTATTGCGAGTTGCCTTACCTCTGACGATGACGGTTTTATAACACCATACGCATGGGCCGGTGTGACTTTTTATCCAGCGCAGGCAAAGCCGCAATCGCTTCGCGCAGTTTGGTTTCCCAGCTACGTCTAAGCTGCAACATATAATCATCATCATCGTCAAAACAGTAATATTCATCCAGGCTAAAGCTGTCTTTACGATAAATAAGCATTTCAACCGGTGCGCCGACGCTGGCATTACTGCGAATGGTCGAGTCCATGGACACCAGGCAGCAACGCGCGGCTTCGTCTATTGAGGTGTTCAGTTTTAGAAAGCGATCCAGTATGGGTTTGCCGTATTTACTCTCGCCAATTTGCAAAAAAGGGGTGTTGGCAGAGCTGGTTATGCTGTTGCCTTCAGCATAAACCATGTAAGCGCCGTGGGGATCAGTGCCGATTTGTCCCGCTAAAATAAAGCTGGCGGAGGTGTTAAAGGCTGATTGTCCCTGAGTGCTTTTATGCTGTTTCTGTTTATCAACACTGACATGCCCCAAATAATCAGCCGCTTCAAACAGGCTTTCCACATTATTTAAATTGATGGGGGCATTCTTGATTTTATCGCGATGCAATTGCTCTAAAACGGCTTGAGTTGTAGCGAGATTACCGGCGCAGAGTAACACAATCTTACGGTCACTGGTGGTATCAAAAGCGTGCATTTTGCCATGTGTGCTGACATTATCAATACCGGCATTGGTTCTTGAATCAGAAACCAGAATAAGTCCTTCGTTTATAGAAGCTGCAATACAATAAGTCATGAACGTTTAGCCGTGTTATAAAGTAATAATCTGTCAATTATCCAGTAAATCGACCCGAACGTCCATGTTGTTCAATAAACAACCTGAGCCGAACTGATGAAATATGGAAACATCGGCGGCATCACGCCCCAAAGCAATAACTACCCTGCCACCTCTAAAGTCAATTTGTGTGGGGTCAAAGCAATACCAACGGTCGCCAATATAAGCTTCAAACCAGGCATGTAAATCCATCGGTTGTAGATTGTGCAGGTAACCTACGACCAGTCGCGCGGGTATGCTGATACTGCGACAAAGTGCTATGGCAAGTTGGGCAAGATCCCGGCACACGCCATAGCCATGATGATGCACTTCAACAGCGGAGAGTGGAAACTCACTGGAGCCGGGTACATAGTGGATGGAATCCCGAACCCACGCATTAATTTTATTTACTTGATCGTAACCGGGCAGGGCATCAAGCGTTATTTCTCTGGCAAGATCGCCAAACCGGTCAGATTCGCAATAGCGGCTGGGTAACAGAAAGGTAAGCACATCGTTGGGAAGGTGCTGTATTTCAACAAAACAAGCTCCCGGTGCAATATCAATGCTGTCAGGCACCAAGACCTCGGCTGAGGTATGGATCAAAAAATCGCCAACCGGCGCAACCAAACGCTGACACGAATTACCGAAACTGTCAGTGCTTTCTATAATGGGTATTGCGGGTTTAATGGTATAGGCCTCGCGGTTTATCCATTGCTGTAAGCCTCTGAAAGGACGCAGCATCAAAATTAAAGCACTCGCTTCAACTATCTGGAAATTGAGATTACAACTCACCCTTAATTTCATATTAATCAACCCTGTATAAATAACGGCATCACTAGCAGTTTAGCTTATAAAACAAAGCCTCGTCATGCTTCAGTCAGTTGTTAAAAAATAGCACACCGATGACACGGATTTGACTGATAGACACGGATAATGGGCGTATTTAATCCCCTGGGTGACGATCTACCGCTGGGTAACTATTTGAATATTTTCGTGCTTTTCTTGGCTGCCAACTTAAGACGGGACACTGAGCAGCAAAATGATTCGCCAAGTGCCAAAAAGTTCGTCATTCCGGCCTCATAGACATCAACTTAAGACATTTCACCACGAAGACACGAAGTTCACGAAGAAAAACCAAA
>JBAXTQ010000242.1:0-5541 GCA_037130115.1 Methylococcaceae bacterium | reverse complement strand
GTAGGTCGGGTTAGGTGCTAGCCGTAACCCGACACAGATAGTACTATTTGTCGGGTTACGCTCTCGCTAACCCGACCTACACGTCTGTAATTAGAGAAAGTGTAAACTGATGAATGAAAGATGCCTAAAAAATTATTAATTATATTTTTCATAATATAATTTATTGATACCTTAAAACCTATAAATAAAAAATTAAATTCCTCCTTAATAATTACCATTTAAATATAAAAACACATCCGTCTAAACATGAAAATATCGTTAGTCATTCCTTCATTTTATCCTGCCGTTGTCTATGGTGGTCCAATATTCTCAACACTACATACCTGTCAAGAACTATCAAAACTTGATGATACAGAGATTTATGTTTCGACAACTAATGCCAATATGACTTCTAAGTTAGATGTGGTAACTAATAAATGGCAACAAATTGAAAAGTATCTATTTGTTAAATACTACAATACAACAATAAATCATACAATTTCTCTTTCGATGTATTTTTTTATGTGGTCCGATATAAAAAAAGCAGATGTCGTTCATATACAGTCAGTATATAGTTTCTCAACTATTTTTGGATTACTCTATTCAAAAGTATTTAAAAAGCCAGTTCTTCTTTCTCCACGAGGTCAATTCGGTGCTTGGTGTTTAGAAAATGGTAGTAGTTTTAAGAAAAAATGGTTGGATTGGTTTATAAAGCCATTTGCTTATAAGGTAATATGGCACGCTACTGCTGAGCAGGAAAAAGATGAAATTCTGACTATTTTTCCTGGAGTTAAGATTGAGGTTATTCCTAACGGGATTGAGTATGCTCCATTCCAGAATTCAAATTTACTCTCGAAAAATGAATTTGTACAAAAGTTTACTCAAAAAAATGTTGATGCTTACAAGATTATCGTTTCAATGGGACGCCTTCAAAAGAAAAAAGGATTCGATATTTTAATAGATTCTTTTTTGGAGGTATTGAAAAAATACCCTAATATTAAGTTATTTATTGCCGGACAAGATGAGGGTGAAGAAGCCAATCTCAAAAATCAGATCATTAGACTTGGGTTAGAAGACAAAGCCTTTTTAATTGGCCCAATAAGTGGGCAAGATAAAATTGATTTTCTGGCTAATGCAGATTTATTTGTTTTACCTTCGCATAATGAAAACTTTGGTAATGTTTATGTTGAAAGTTTAGCAGCAGGTACTCCTGTCGTTGCAAGTAAAAATACGCCTTGGCAAGTAGTGGAAGACTCTAATTGTGGGAAATGGGTGTCCAATACTATTGATGATACATCCCAGGCCGTACTGGAATTACTTGAAAAAGATCGAGAACTTATGCGAATAAATTCTAAAGCATTGGCAAATAAATATGAATGGAAAAATATAGCCATTCAATTTAAAAATCTATTTCAAAACATGTTAACTATTTAATCTGTAATCATTCAACACCTCTTTGAAAAAGAGGGGTTAGGAGATAAATCGCCCCATTTTTCTCAAAGGACATAGGTATCTACACAAATAAAAGTAGCGTCATTCCGGCCGCACAGGGATATAAAAAATCAGATGAAAAGTAGCTTGATATACACACTTTAAGATAAATGTTTTCCAAATGCCATACAAAACAGTGCTGATTTTAAAAGGGGAGTTGAATAACTACCCTTATGGAAGCAGCTCTCTCAAATAATAGCTTTATAGCATTCAAGGAAATTAATTTTTAAATATACAAATAACCGATGAAACGCATGCTCTTTCTTATCATTTTTTTATTTATATTAGCGGGATTTGCTTTCATTAATTTGGGTTACTGGCTTTCTGCGCCTGCAAGTACACCTATTCCAGCTGACCTTATTGTGTCATTGGGTGGTGATGGCGGTGAACGTGGACAAATGGCGGCAATACTCTACAAAACAGGCTATGCCAAAAAGATTTTATTAACCGGCATGGACGGCAGGCAGGTTTCTACCCAACGTCATTATTTAAATTCTCGCACCCAGTTTTTACTTGATCAAGGCGTTCCTATTGAGTCATTGATTTTTGACGATCAAGCATCAAACACGCATCAGGAGGCAATTAATATTGCCGCTTTGTTGCAGAAGAATCACTGGCAAGGTGTTTTGGTGGTCAGCGATCCACCGCATATCCGGCGATTGGATTATGCCTTGCGTCCTGTTTTTAAAAAAGCCGGTTTGCACTATCAGCTTATACAAAGCGACGTGCCAACTTGGCATGCTGACAGGTGGTGGCAAGATGAAAGATGGGCACAATTTTGTGCCAAGGAAGTAGTCAAGTTGGTTTATTACGCATTTGCGTACAACAATCAGTAACTATTCAGTCCCCCTCTTTGAAAAAGAGGGGTTAGGGGAGATTTTTTAAATAAATCCCCCTCCCCCCTTTTTCAAAGGGGGAGGTGAATATTTACAACAATTAAGGATAAAACCTGTGCAAAAAAATAATGTAAAACCCTTAACACACCAACAACTATCAACCGCTAATAAATTAGCCAGAGTGCTCTGGCAGTTGGTTTGGCTTTTTTTATATAGACCTAGCCCCGTACCTTTTCATGCCTGGCGGCGATTTTTATTGCGTTCTTTTGGTGCAACGATTGAAGAGGGAACCCACCCTTATCCGTCTGCAAAAATTTGGGCACCCTGGAATTTAATCATGCGCAAGCATAGTTGTTTAAGTCATCACGTTGATTGTTATTGTGTAGATAAAATTGAGCTGGGAGCACATTCCACAATCAGTCAATATTCCTATCTTTGTACTGCCAGCCATGATTATACGCGGCGTGATATGCCCTTAATAACCGCACCTATTCTTATTGGTGATTATGCCTGGGTGACGGCGGATGTTTTTATCGGCCCTGGTGTAACGATTGGTGAGGGAGCTATTGTGGGTGCTCGCTCTACGGTTACGCGCAGTGTTTTACCTTGGAACGTAGTCGCTGGTTCGCCGCCTAAAGTGATTGGTTTACGCACACTTAATGATTAATTTGTACTATTTATGGAACAGACCATGCCAACTAACGAGCAAGCACCAAACCTGACGATTGTAATATTGACTCTAAATGAAGAACGTCATATACAGCGTTGCTTACAAAGCATCCAAAGCATCGCAACGCGCATAGTTATAATAGACAGTGGTTCAACTGATAACACCTGTAAAATTGCAGCCAGTATGGGCGCAGATATTTTTGTGAACCCTTTCATTAATCACGGCCTACAGTTTAATTGGGGTTTGGATAATGCGTCTATTCAAACAGATTGGATAATGCGTTTGGATGCCGATGAAATTGTTACACCCGAATTAGCTGAAGCGCTGAAATTGAAATTACCTTCTTCACCGTCAACAGTCAACGGCTACACAGTCAATTTGCGAAGAATTTTTTTCGGTAAATGGTTACGACGCGGTGCATTGTATCCGATACGACTGCTTCGTATATGGCGAAACAATACCGGCCGTTGTGAAACCCGCTGGATGGATGAGCACATTAAAGTACAAGGTGAAGTTCAGCACATTGATGCTGATTTTGCTGATGATAATTTGAATAATATTACTTGGTGGACAAACAAGCATAATAATTACGCGACGCTCGAAGCGATTGAATTGTTAAAGCTTGAAAGCAATCAATCTCATCCAACCGAAATTAATGCAACGATGAGTACGAATATTAAGATCAAAAGATGGATAAAAATAAACATTTATAATCGCATGCCTTTAGGGTTTCGTGCCTTAAGTTATTTTATTTATCGCTACTTTTTACGCTTAGGTTTTTTGGATGGATGGCAAGGATTGGTGTTCCATGTTTTACAGGGGTTTTGGTACAGATTTTTAGTAGATGTTAAGGTTTATGAGTTACGTAAATTAATAGCTGAGCGAGGACATTCCTTGGCACAAGTAGTCAAGGATGAATATGGTTACGATATTTCTTAAACCTAACTGCATAGCTAATATTTTAGTCAATATTCAGGCTCTCTCGCTTTGCCCTCCCCCTTTGAAAAAGGGGGACTAAGGGGGATTTATTTAAAAAATCTCCCCTAACCCCCTCTTTTTCAAAGAAGGGAACCGAATAGTTACCTATTTTTAATAGCCTCCAAGCAAACAACACATAACGGCATCTATCTTGAAAATTTCCATTATTACTTCAGTCTATAACAACCAGGAAACGATCGCTGAAGCGATGGATTCTGTTTTATCACAAACCTATACTAATATTGAATATATTATTATCGATGGCGGCTCTACTGATGATACGGTAAATATCATTAAGTCTTATCAAGACCGCATTGCCGTGTTTATCTCGGAACCTGACAAGGGTATCTACGATGGTCTTAATAAAGGCATTAAGCTGGCGACGGGTGATGTGATCGGTTTTTTGCATTCGGATGATTTGTATGAAAATAACACCGTCATTGAACAAGTAGCGAAAGCCTTTATGGAGAACGAAATAGACTCTGTTTATGGGGATTTAACTTATGTGAATAAAAGTGACCCCACGAAAGTGATTCGTTATTGGAAAAGTGGTGAGTTTGTACTTAAAAAATTACGCTGTGGCTGGATGCCGCCTCATCCGACATTTTTTGTTAAACGAACTATCTACCAACAACATGGCAAGTTTGATACGAGCTTTAAAATCGCTGCCGATTATGATTTGATGTTACGTTTTTTAAGTAAGTATAAAATTTCAACATATTATATCCCTAACGTATTAATTAAAATGCGTGTAGGTGGCGAGAGCAATAAAAGCCTAAAAAATGTCATCAGAAAAAGCATGGAAGACCTGCAAGCCATGAAAAATAATAACATGTCCGGCGGGGGGTTTAGTTTAATTAATAAAAACCTGTCAAAGTTACAGCAGTTTGTTTGTAAAGCGTAAAGAGTGCTTGGGAATGCATAACTAGACGCTCGAGCGTCATAATCACTACACCATAACCGTACAAAATATTGCCCATGTCCCACGATAACAGTTATAAACTGCTTTTTTCTCATCCTGAAATGGTTACTGATCTGCTTAGGAATGTGCATGAAATAACTTCGGCATCTTGCTCCCTCGCCCTCTGGGAGAGGGCTGGGGTGAGGGAATATAAATGGTCCAGTTATTTCATGCGCGTTCCTTAAAGGCTTTGTTAAGGAAGACTGGGTTGAGCAATGCGATTTTACTACGCTGGAAAAAGTCAGCGGCAGTTATGTCGCTGATGATCTTAGGGATCGTCAGGATGATTTGATTTGGAAAATTCGCTGGGGCGATGAGTGGTTGTATGTGTATTTGCTGTTGTACTTTTACAGTGTGGTTTAACCGTGTACTATTACCCGCTAAAGCACCCGATGCTCACTTTACAGAATTAAATGATCTTAACGAGGTAAATACCATGCTGGCAGAACGCGTTAAACAATGGACAAAAGAATGGAAGCAAGAAGGCAGGCAGGAAGGTAGGCAAGAAGAAGCTACCAAGCTTTTTTTGTTACTTCTTGAGTCTAAATTTGGAGCTATCAATCAACAATTGGGCTACCAATTTAAAGCGGGACAGATAAATAAAACTGGCCTATTAATTCCGGGAG
>JBAXTQ010000241.1:0-5610 GCA_037130115.1 Methylococcaceae bacterium | reverse complement strand
CAAAATCAACCCAACCTGGAGTACAAACCTGGGTTTGTGCTTAATAACCGCAGCACCCCCTACAAACCCAGGTTTGTACTCCGGTGCCAACGCGCTCTTCGACTTACGCCAGTCTTCAGCATTTACAGGCCAACGATAACCCTGCACAAAATCAACCCAACCTGGAGTACAAACCTGGGTTTGTGCTTAATAACCGCAGCAATCCACTACAAACCCAGGTTTGTACTCCCATGCCAACGAGTTCTTCGCCGCACTCTTACAGGATAATTTTTACGGGTTAGCCTTAAGCCTTCAAAAAGCGCAAGCCTTCCTCGTCTGCCTCCACTTGTATAATATCGCCCGCCATAAAATGTCCTGACAGAATCTCTTGCGCCAGCGGATTTTCCAGTTGTTGCTGTATCGCACGTTTCATGGGTCTGGCTCCATAAACCGGATCAAAGCCGGCCTCGCCTAATAAATCAATGGCTTGATCGGTTATCTCAAAGCCGATTTCCCTATCCCGTAAACGCTGACGCAGGTGTTCAAGTTGAATGCTGGAAATAGCCCTGATTTGTTCACGTCCCAAGGGATGAAAAACCACGGACTCATCAATCCGGTTGATAAACTCGGGTCTAAAATGTTGACTGACTTTTTCCATCACCGCCGCTTTCATTACCGGGTAAAGGGTTTCACCGGCCAATTCCTGAATAATGTCAGAACCCAGGTTTGAAGTCATGACAATAACGGTATTTCTAAAATCAACCGTCCGGCCTTGTCCATCGGTTAAGCGGCCATCATCCAACACTTGTAACAGAACATTAAAGACATCGGGATGCGCTTTTTCAATCTCATCCATCAAAATAACCGAATACGGTTTGCGTCTGACCAGTTCGGTTAAATAACCGCCTTCTTCATAACCGACATAACCTGGAGGTGCGCCAATCAGTCTGGCGACCGAATGTTTTTCCATAAACTCGGACATATCAATACGCACCATGGCATCGGTGGTATCAAACATAAACTCTGCCAACGCTTTGCACAATTCAGTTTTGCCCACACCGGTAGGGCCGAGAAATAAAAATGAACCGTTGGGGCGGTTGGGGTCTGACAATCCGGCTCTGGAACGGCGTATGGCATTGCTGACAGCTTTTAACGCTTCGTCTTGACCGACCACCCGTTTACTTAAGTATTCTTCCATCCGTAATAATTTATCACGTTCGCCTTCCATCATCTTTGAGACCGGTATGCCGGTCCATTTGGAGACCACTTCGGCAATTTCTTCTTCGGTGACTTTGTTGCGTAACAAGGTCATTTTATGAGCTTCGGCAGGTGCTGCCATCGTCAATTGCTTTTCCAGTGCGGGAATAATACCGTACTGCAACTCGGACATACGTGCCAAATCATTGCTGCGACTGGCAACTTCCAGATCGGTTCTGGCATGTTCCAACTTTTCTTTAATCAGCGCCGAACCTTGCAAGGAGGCTTTTTCCGCTTTCCAGATTTCTTCCAGATCTGAATATTCTTTTTCCAGATCGCCGATTTCTTCTTCCAGAATTTCCAGGCGTTTTTTGGAGGCGGCATCCTGTTCTTTTTTAAGCGCGACCTGCTCAATTTTTAATTGAATCAAGCGCCGGTAAAGTTTATCCATTTCTTCCGGCTTGGAATCAATTTCCATACGGATACGGCTACCGGCTTCATCGATCAAATCAATAGCTTTGTCCGGCAACTTCCGGTCAGCAATGTAGCGGTAAGATAACGTTGCCGCCGCAACAATGGCGGGGTCGGTAATGCTAACGCCGTGATGGACTTCGTATTTTTCTTTTAGGCCACGCAGAATGGCAATGGTATCTTCAACGGATGGTTCATCAACCAACACTTTTTGAAAGCGCCGTTCCAAGGCGGCATCTTTTTCAACATATTTACGGTATTCATCCAGTGTCGTTGCGCCGACACAATGCAATTCACCCCGCGCCAACGCCGGTTTTAACATATTGCCTGCATCCATTGCGCCTTCCGCTTTACCGGCACCGACCATGGTATGCAGCTCATCAATAAATAAAATGACCTGACCTTCCTGTTTGGCAAGATCATTTAAAACCGCCTTCAGGCGTTCTTCAAATTCACCCCGAAACTTGGCACCGGCAATCAACGCCGCCATATCCAAAGCCAATACCTGTTTGCCTTTAATGCCTTCGGGCACTTCACCATTAACGATACGTTGCGCCAGACCTTCAACAATCGCTGTTTTACCAACGCCAGGTTCACCAATGAGCACCGGATTGTTTTTAGTGCGGCGTTGCAACACCTGAATCGTGCGACGAATTTCATCATCCCGACCAATGACCGGATCAAGTTTGCCTTGCGCTGCGCGGTCTGTCAGGTTGATGGTGTATTTGTTCAAGGCTTGGCGTTGATCTTCAGCATTGGCATCATCAACCACTTCACCACCGCGCATTTTTTCTATCGCAATTTCGACATTCTTTTTAATGACACCGGCTTTTTTAAGCAGATCATTTAAAACCCCTTTTTCCTCGCAAGCTGCCAGTAAAAACAACTCGCTGGAGATAAACTTATCATTGCGCTTTTGCGCCAACTTATCGGTTAAATTGAGCAGACGGGATAATTCGTTGGAGATTTGGACATCACCACCCGAACCGCTAACCGTGGCGATACGTGCCAACTCCATCAGCAATTCCGTGCGTAGCATTTGTGTATTAACACTAATTTGTGCCAGTAAAGACTTGATACTGCCACCTTCCTGATCGAGTAACGCGATCATTAAATGGACAGGTTCAATAAACTGGTGGTCTTTCCCCAAAGCCATACTTTGAGCATCAGCCAGAGCTGATTGAAACTTGCTGGTTAATTTATCCATCCGCATCGTAGTCACCTTTTAAAAAAGAGTTTGAGTTGTTGCTGATATGAGGGAGCCTAAAGTGCTTTTCAAGCGGCCAGTTGTAAGTTGATGCAACGTTAATGAGTTCGCAGAAAATAACCGGCCCCGTAGCGTTTCTACGCACAAGCCTGTTTCCTGACTTTATAGAGTGGCTTGGAAGTAAAGCAACATAAAGCTCCCTCTTCCCTCCGGGAGAGGGCTGGGGTGAGGGTGGTCGAATGTCGCTTTACTTCTATAGGGCTCTATATCTGGATAATGCAATTTTGCAAGGCCTGGTTATCTTGTTTTCATTGACGAGTAGGATGGGTAGAGCAGCGAGAAACCCATCGCATAAGGAAGCAATGATGATGGGTTTCGGCTATCGCCTCTACCCATCCTACGCGCTGACCGGCTTCAAAAATTAATCAAACCAGTTTTGTAAGGCCAAGTTTTGAAAGTTCTGAAAATCTTGAGTATTTCGAGTGACCAGGGTTAATTTTTGGGTAACCGCAATGGCAGCAATCTCGCCATTTGCATAAGCACAGGTAAGTCCTTGCTGTTGTAATCTGGCACGTTCTTTTGCATACCAGTCAGCGGCGGCCTGGTCATAAGGCAAAACAATCAAGCCATTAAGCAACAACATATCCAAATAGGATTGAAATTGTTTTTTCCTTTTTGATGCGGACAATAACTCACAACCATAGGCCAGTTCATGCCAGACAATTGCTGCCGTTGCGTACTCACCGTCATGATTGGCAAGCTGTTGCAACACGTTGTCATCAGGCGTTAAGCGGGCGGGTTCTGACAGGATATTACTATCCAGTAAATAGCTTATTCGTCCCATGAAAATTCACGCCCCTGACTGGCTACGCGTAAATTTTTAAGCTCAGTTTCCGTCAACGCACTGTCACCCGTCAATTGAGTGCGCCACTGTTGGATGGCTTGGTACAGGCTATTATCTTTATGGATCAGCTTTTGGTAACTGACTTCGGATAACATCACGGCAACGCGCTTACCATGCCGGGTAAGATGAATAGGTTCATCCGATTCAAGCTGATAAATCAATTGTGACAGGTTATTTTTGGCTTCGGCTATGGTACTGGTTTTCATGGGCAATCACTCTAATATAGCTAGTTTTATAGTCACAATAAGGCTTTCGATAGATGTTATCAAGTGTGGTGTATAGACTTTCAGAAATTAAACTTCTGGATTAGCGCCGCGTAATCCAACATTTGACGCTTAAACGTGTCGGGTTCACTTCGCTAACTCGACCTACTGGGGCTTAATCAACTCAAAGCCACTATATTTTGCAGCTTTTTTATCGAAGGTCAGCACCCCTTCGCAGGAGTAAGCACTTGCAGAATGGGCAATCAGTAAATCTGCAAGATCAAAGTTTTTACCAGTCGCGGCATTAATAAAAGCATGTAAAACGGGCTGTGTTTCAAATAACAGAACCGGCATCAGTAATAAATCATTTAGTGCCGCCAGTATTTCGTGATCTTCGATATGATAAACCGCTTGCAACACCCAAATCGTTTCTAAAACTACAAGTATCGGTACAAATAGCTGCTGCTTGTGGTTTTCTGCTTGCTTAAACAGCGTATAAACCAGTTGCGCTTGTTCGGCATCATCTTTCACCAAAAAACGCACCAGCACATTGGTATCCAGTGCTTTCATTTAAAATCTGCCCTGATTTTTTGTTTTATCAGAGCGTCCATTTCCGATATGTCAACGGTGGGACGATCAGCCCTGAATAAACGACCGAATACCTCATCTACTTTTTTGGTAACAGGCTTTAGGATTATTTCGTTGTTGTTAGTCAATATAAATTCAATTTTGTCACCCGCATGTAACGCTAAAGAATCTCTTACCAATTTTGGAATGGTTATTTGGCCTTTACTGGTTAATGTAGCCTGTTGCATAAGAATCCTTACAAAAAGAAATAAGTAAGCTTTTATCGTATTACTTTTTGTATCTATAACCAAGTACTATTTATAAAGGTTGGCTAACCAATGCCGTTAAGTTAAGCGCCTCTTGGCAAGATAAACCGTTGGCTGAGCGGAGCCGAAGCCTGCAAAATCGCTTCGACTTCGCTCAGCGAACGGCTTAACTTAATGACATTGGATACCATCCCTTTGAGCATAGGTATCTACATAAATCATATAGCCGTCATTCCGGCAGGGAGAGCGAAGCGAGGGTTGGCCGGAATCCATGGCACAGGGATGTGAAAAATCAGATAAAAAGTAGCTTGATATAGCTAAAAAATGGTTTGCGTAGTTCAATATTGCCATCCATGGCATCTGGATCCCGGCAATCCCTGCCGGGATGACGAGTTGTGTAGATACCTATGCCCTTTGAGGGATGGTATCCGTGTGAGAAAAGCCCTCAATGCTTCAACGAGTGAATAGAGGGCTTGTTGTGTATTTTAATAAGTTAACCACCGTAGCCTATATTCTCCCAGGCATTGCTGATGGAGTTTTCAAAGTTATGTAATAGCTGAGTGGTTTCTCGCTGTTTGGCCCGCAATTCTTCGAGTTCTTGCTTTACATTTTCGGCGGCTTGCCGGGATTTCAAAACTAAGGTATCAATCCGGGCACTCCGTTCAATCAGTTCGACCAGTTTTTGACCGTATTCATCTGATGTGTTCATGTTTTGATTCCTCGGGTTGTTGGGTAAAATGTTATCCCAATTTATCGGGTTAACTGATGTTATTGCCTATCCACTACTCAACCGGATCAAGTTCCTGTTCTTTCTGG
>JBAXTQ010000240.1:0-5673 GCA_037130115.1 Methylococcaceae bacterium | reverse complement strand
AGCTGGGGCTCGGCGTTCCCAGAAAGTTATCTGTCCCGGCTTAAGTTGGTAGTCAAAAAGACCTTAAGTGTTTATAAGGTACTATTTTCATAAGATTGAAAAACGTCCCTTATCCGTGTCTATCAGTAAAATCCGTGTCATCCGTGTTCTATTTTTTAATGCCTTGATCTAGTCACGCCTATAAATTATAGGGTTACACAAGACAATCAGGTTACGCTATCGCTAACCCAAAATCTATAAAATACTGTGCTCCTGACATATTTTTTCACTATCACTTTGGCTGAGCGGTTCCTTGGTTAAGCCACAGTTAAAACCGGCTGGCGTTACCGTAAAATATTGACAGGTTTTACAAAGACCAAATGATTGAGACTTGTTGGCTTTTTGTAACGACGTAAGGGCTGTCATAAACATTTCTTCATTATTAATAAAGTTGTGTTCTTTAAATAATGATGCTGCCTGTTTAAATAAATCAGAGGTTCTGGCCTGCTTTAAAGTATCGCACCCCGCTTCCAGAAGACCCAGATGAACCATACGTCGATCAGTTTCATCGGTGGTTTTTTTTATAAAACCTTTTTTCACCAGCAACAATACCGTCTGGGAAACCGTTCCCCGAGTCATTCCCAGATAATTGGTCAAAGCAGCGGGGGTATCGCTGTAACGATTGCAGCGCGATAAATAGTCCAAAACTTGCAAGTGTACCGGTTGCAAGCCTAATTCGGTGCATTTTTTCCGTTCTTCTGAGCGAATTAATGCCGCCATACGTTCAATCAAGTCAAAAACATCAACCTTTTCCATAGCACCCCTATAAAACAATGATTTAGTAAGTTGACAATGCTGTTTATAGTAACATAATAAGCCCCTGTATCGAATCGATATTACTGTATTATCAATCTTGGACGCAGCACTTGCGTTCTCGGGAAATTGTCTTGTCACTATTTTTACCTAAACAACTTATTACAGGAAACGTTTATGACGACTTCATTCGTATTTGACACTTATGCAAAAACAGGCAGAGGTAAAATCTTGCACTTTGATGTTGTTATTGATGAGCAAGATCAACAAAAAGCGTTAAACTGCGCCAAAGAATGGTTAAAAACCATCGACGAAAAGGCTGCAACAGTGACCTCGGAAAACTGTTTTTTTTGTCATGGCGTTGAAGCGCCGACTGAGTTAAGACAACAAATAAACGACCAGGGTTATGCTATTTACAAACTGGAAGGTTGTCCAAAATAACAACTTTAAAATAAAAAGACTATACTCAGTCAACTTGAACTTTCGGCATCAACAAACCAATGAAATTAAATCTCGAAAAAATGAACGGTTGTAGCGTCCTGTTTATTCAGGAAGAAAGAATAGACGCGCATAATTCAGGCGAATTAAAGGAATATATCCGGCATTTGATAGAACAGGGTGAGGTCAATATTGTTGTACAACTGGAAAATGTACGTTTTATAGATAGTTCCGGTTTGGGTGCCCTGCTATCAGGCTATAAAATTGCAGCGGCTAAATCGGGCAGGCTTGCCTTGGTATCTTGTAAGCCACAAGTATTATCAATGTTTGAACTAACCCGGTTAAACAGGGTTTTTGAAATTTATGCCGATTTAAATGAAGCGTTTGAAAACGAAAATTAGGGGTTATTTATGTGTAATTCGGTTCTGCAGGTTGATGTAATCATTCCGACACAAACCAAATATCTGGATTTGATTGGCAGCATTGGTGAACATATCGCCAAAGATATCGATCACTTTGCCGGTGACCGGGAAGCATTGGCTTATCATTTAAACCTGGTATTAACCGAAGCGACCACAAATGCCATTAAACATAGTGGACTAACGACCCCAAAAGACACGGTCAGAATAACTATTCATATTCAGGATAATGAGCTGAATATCAAGGTTTATGATCATGGTCAGGGTTTTGATATTGAAGCCGTGCCTTTGCCTGATTTTGACCAACCCAAAGAAAATGGAATGGGGCTGTATTTTATCAGAACCTTAATGGATTCTGTGACTTACACCCAACTGGATGACTGCAATGTTTTGGAAATTATAAAGCATCTATAACGCAACGCTTCAGCGTTTTAAACACAACTGAAAGTAAATAACTTGAACGGTGAATAAATGGACGTGCAATCAACTCAAACCACCTCATCTTGGGCGGCTTCTTTTCAAAAAATCGCTGAACGAGCTTTGGGCAAGGACACCGGCCAACAATTATGGCAAAAATATCAAGCCGCTTTACCGGCTAACTACCCGGCGTTGGTAGCGCCGCGTTACGCTTTAAAAGATCTGCTGCATCTTGAACAACTATCCACCTCAAAAAGCCACGCTATCAGCCTCCTTAAACCTTATAAAGACACAGCGGATTACCGCTTGCATTTTTACAGTCAACAGGCACATTTTCTGGATGAATACCTTCCGGTTCTGGAAAACATGCATCTACGGGTCATCGATCAGGTACAGTTTTCCATCACCCTTAAAGATACCACGCAATTTATTAGAAGCTTCACCATTAAAACAGCAACAAACCATTGCATTCCCTTAAGTCGCGTTAATAACCCGTTACTAAAAACCATTCAAGTCATACTGGACGGCAAAATTAATAATGACGCACTTAATAAATTGTTAGTGCTAACCGGCATGGCCTGGCAAGAAATTGATGTACTGAGGGCTTATCGAAATTATTATTTACAACTGGGACATCAAACCTCCCGTGTCTCGGTTAATCATGCCTTAATCAATAATCCGGCTGTTGCCTTATGCCTGTTTAATTATTTTGAAGCCCGCTTCAGACCCAATCCGGATTGGAATGATCCGGTACTCAGGGAAGAGCTGGCCTTATTTCCCTTGCGCCTGCAATTACTGGACAGCATGGCTACCGTTTCTGATATTAATGATGACCGGATTTTACGCACCCTGTTTAATCTGATCGATGCGACGATGCGCTGTAATTTTCATTTACGGCGTAACCTTGATGATTATTTTGTTGCCTTCAAAATCAACAGCCTGGGCGTTATTGATATGCCCTCTCCTAAACCCCAAAACGAGATTTATGTCCATGCCGTTGATATGGAAGGCATTCATCTGCGGGGCGGTAAAATTTCGCGGGGTGGAATACGGTGGTCAGATCGTCCCGATGATTTTAGAACGGAAATACTGGGGCTCATGCAAACCCAGATCAGCAAAAACGCCTTGATTATTCCGACCGGGGCTAAAGGCGGTTTTGTCTTAAAGAAAAACCTCTTAAAATTCACGCCCCAAGGCTTCGGTCTGGACATAAAAGCAGCAGGGAAAAAAGCTTACATCACCCTGATGCGCAGCTTGTTGGATTTAACCGATAATTATGCGGATGGCGCAATCAGACGCTTGCAGAGCATCGTCAGTTATGACGATCCCGATCCCTATTTAGTCGTAGCTGCCGATAAAGGGACGGCGAGTTTTTCAGATATTGCCAATGCCGTGTCAGCCGATTATCAATTCTGGTTGGGTGATGCGTTTGCCAGCGGCGGCTCCAAAGGCTATGACCACAAAGCGCTGGGCATTACGGCTCGCGGTGCGTGGAAATGCGTACAACGGCATTTCCACGAATTAGGCAAAGATATACAAAACGAAGCCTTTACAGTACTGGGTATTGGCAGTATGGATGGCGATGTTTTTGGTAACGGGATGTTATTGTCGCCCTGTATCCGTTTATTGGCTGCTTTTAGTGGGCAACATATTTTTATTGATCCCACCCCGTCGGCAAGTCCAGCCCTGTTTAATGAACGCAAACGCTTGTTTGAATTACCTGGCTCCAGCTGGAATGATTATGACCGGACACTTATTTCTGAAGGCGGTGGCGTTTACTTTAGGTCAGACAAAGATATTCCGGTTTCAGCCGAGTTAAAAAAATGGCTGGGCATACGTTACAAAACCCTGGATGGAGAATCCCTGATACGTTATTTGTTGGCGGCTCCGGTAGACTTATTATGGTTGGGCGGTATCGGCACCTACGTTAAAGCGGGCACTGAAAAGCACGAAGACGTCGGTGACCGCAGCAATGATAATGTGCGCGTGGATGCCGTCAACCTGGGCGCTTTGGTCGTTGGTGAAGGTGCAAATCTGGGCTTTACCCAAAAAGCGCGTATCGAATACAGCTTGCACGGCGGCCGTATTAATACCGATGCAGTTGATAATTCGGCGGGTGTCGATACCTCGGATCATGAAGTTAATTTAAAAATTCTGCTAACCGGTTTACAAAAGAAACACGTTATCGCTGACTATCAACCGTTATTTATCAGCATGACCGACGCGGTTTGCCAACAGGTATTAGCCAATAATTATGCCCAGAGCCTTTGTTTATCATTAGAGCAATTACGCAGTGCCGATAATGCCCCCGCTTTTTTGCAACTGGCAGAACGCCTGGAAGCCGTTGGCTTTTTGGATCGGGTGGTTGAATCGTTTCCGCCCGGAAAAACCATTTTAGCCAGACTTGGACAGCTAATAACCCGTCCTGAACTTGCCGTGTTAATGGCCGCCAGCAAAATGTACTTAACCCGGCAGATACAAGATCAAACCGCTTTGCTACACGATGAATGCTGCGCCTGTTATTTACAGGCCTACTTTCCCGAGCAGGTTAATGCGCATTACAAAAATGACTTATCCACCCACCCTCTGGCCAGTGAAATTAAAGCCACTATCGTCAGCAATAAAATAATCAATCAAGCCGGATGCAGCTTTTTAAGCCTGGATAGCGATAGCGAAAACGCCAACATACTGGATCATGTCGGTTGTTACCTGACCTTTGACCGGATTTTGGACGGTGATGCACTGCGTGAGTCAATTTATGCGCTGGACAATAAAATACCGGCAGCTACTCAATATCGCTATTTGAACCAGCTTGAAAAAATGCTCACCGGTTTTTGTCGCTGGGCTTTATTGCATAATAAAAACATACGCCCGGATACCCAAACCATCAATTGTTATCGCTGCTATTTGCAAGACTTTGAGCATTATTTTAATCAACAAGACAGCCTTCAACTTAAACAACAAATAGAAACCTATCGGCAAGAAGGTTGTTCAGAAGCCCTGGCACAAAGGCTGACGCTTATAACCCGTCTTGATGATTTCCCGTTTGTCGTTTCGTTATCCGCAAAAACCGCAACCGACTTTGTCACCGTCTACACGTTGTTAAATGAAATCACCGGTTATCTGGGCTTGCATGAAGTCTACGAGCAACTGGCAAAAATGTCTCCGCATGATTATTGGGAGCAAAAAGTGTCAACTGATTTACAGGCAGATATAAAACGCATCTTATGTCTGTTGATTAACAATATTCTGTTAAGCACCGCTGCAAACTGTGCAAACTACTTTGAGTTACCTGCTGAAAAACAAAAAATCAATCAATACCGACGGATTTATCAAGAAATCAAGTCGGTTTTTCCGATAAACCTGATGCCTTATATTGCCTTAACCAAGGCACTGGAGAAGTTGGTTGCATCAATCGGGTTTTAAAAAAACCTCACGCACGTTTATGAGATTGCTATAAACTATTTTGTCAGAGGTAAGAAACTCACTTCCCGGCCTGTCATGAGCCACTACGTAATTATTCAGCCCTCTTTAACAAAGAGAGGTTAGGGAAGATTTTATTAGATAAATCCCCCTCAATCCCCTTTTTTCAAAGGGGGAGGTGAAT
>JBAXTQ010000024.1:0-29207 GCA_037130115.1 Methylococcaceae bacterium | reverse complement strand
ATTTATAACGATTATTAAATAATATAAGGTGTTAGCTTGCAGGATTTAGGTATTAAATAATGCGACAACATCAACTATGCCTCTTTAAGACACGGCAAGTATTGGATCGCAGCAGGATTTAAATGACCATCTGGAGCCTTTGTGATTAAAAGGAGTAGTCGGTTACATAGGGTGCGGCAGGTCTTTTGAAATCGGGCCCTACGATACAACCCGTCAGCAATCCGGCAAGAATCAAGATCGTGGACGCCGGAATACGGTTGTTAGCTGTCCTTTTGCTTTCAGTGCCGAGCCTGTGCGTCACTTCAGCGCTGCCCATAAAAATGCTCCACAAACGGTTTACGAAAACTCTGATGACAGGCCAGACAGCTATTTTGCAAAGTCGCAAAAGCCGAGATCACACCGGATCCATCGTTGCGTGCGGCAACTTGTTCCAGCGCTCGCGCAGTCTGGTGTGTTATTTCATCATGGCTCTCAAACTTGCTCGCATCAGTGCCGATGAAAGCCAGGATACGCATCTTCTCGCCGAGGGGCGGTTGCGGATGCTCGGCGATCAACGGAGCGATTTTGGCGACCTGCTGCCAATCCTCATGAGAAATGGAGTCAGTGATGGCCTGCATATCCTTGCCGAGTTCTTGCATGATTCTTCGTAGCTCCAGCGGCTTGACCCCAGAGGCATTTTCGGCAAGCGTCGGTATGCTTATGCCAACTGAAATTAAGCTGACGGCCGTTATTGCAAATATTTTTTTAGAGAAATGTTGGTTTTTCATGAGAAGTGCTTTAAATCCATTATTCGTTTAATAAAATCCCCGTCCTTCGCCAGCTTCTTCATGAGTAACACCGTCACGGATGTGGTAGATGCGTTTGAAGGTGGGAATGATTTTTTCGTCGTGGGTAACAACAATGACGGCAGTCTCGAATTGGCGTGCCATGTCGTTGAGAATTCGGATGACAGCCATGGCTCGTTCACTATCGAGCGGCGCGGTGGGTTCATCGGCAAGAATCACTGGCGGGCGGTTAACAAGCCCCCGTGCGATGGCTACGCGCTGCTGCTCGCCGCCGGAAAGCTGAGATGGCATGGCGCGGGCACGGTGCTGCACATCCAGTGCAGTAAGCAGTTCCAAAGCCTTCGCACGCGCCTCGTCATTAGGCATGCCTGCCAGCATTGGCAGCAGGGCAACGTTGTCGGTAACATCGAGAAACGGAATCAGGTAGGGTGCCTGAAATACGAAGCCGATTTTGTCTCGCCGCAAGGCACGCAAGTCACGAACTTTCCAGCCGCCATCGTAGATCACCTCATCACCCAGAACCATGCGGCCAGAGCTAGGGTCGATCACCGCGCCCAAGCATTTTAGCAAGGTGCTCTTGCCGGAGCCGGAAGGTCCGACAAGCCCCACCACTTCACCTGGAGCAACCTGCATATCCACGCCCTTCAAGGCATGGACAGCGGTATCGCCATCACCGTAGCGTTTCTTCAAACCTTCAATATGAATGCCTTTACCGCTCATCCTAGCCACCTATCGCTTCGGCCGGGTCGACCTTGAGCGCCATACGGATAGCGACGAGGCTGGCCAGCATACAGATCACGAGTACGGCAAAAAAGCCCGCAACGGAGTCGAGTGGCTCAAGCAACACATACTTGGGGAAGATCGGCACCCAGAAGGTAGCGATAATTTTTCCCACCACAAAACCGATAATGCCAAGAGCAATTGACTGTTGCATGATCATGCCGGCAATAGTGCGATTTTTGGTGCCAATCAGTTTAAGTACTGCGATTTCCCTGATTTTTCCCAAGGTCAAGGTATAGATAATGAAGGCAACAATGGCCGCACTGACTATGGCGAGAATTACCAGAAACAAGGCGATCTGTCTGGCCGATTTAGCGATGACCTTATCCACCAGAATAGATTCCATCTGCGTGCGGGTATAAACCTGTAGGCGCTTCCAGTGGCGCATCGGCTCGGCCACATCCTCAGGGACTGTTTCGGGCTTAAGCTTAACAAGTACCGCATTAACATAGGTGTTGGCACTTTGCGATGCGTTGACCGCAGCAAGCAGATCGCCAGTTCCCGGACGATTGAAGTCGGGGTTTTCGGCGTTGCGACGACGCTGCTGGATCAGGGCATCGTTGTCTTTCAGAAATTGCGCCTCTTGAGCGTCTTTAATCGGGATGAAAACCATCGGATCACCGTTATAAGATACCGTGCGTTTGGACAATCCGACTACCGTATAAAGATTACGGCGGATACGGATGCGTTCACCGAGCTGAAATCCGCTGGTAATATCAGCAACAGCTTCATAGTGACTGCGGGTGATATGCCGCCCGGCAACAAGATACCTGGGCTGTCCCGGCTGTCCAGGTCCGCCGGACAAGATACCGACCACCATGGTACTTATATCATGCCCACTATGACCTACCTGCATAATCAAATAGGTAACATTGGCTGCGTGTAATACGCCCGGCATATCCAGCAGGCTGCGATAGGTATCGTCGTACAGGCTGGATGGCTCCGCATAAGGGCCCTGAGTGCCCTGCTGTACCACCCACAGGTCTGCGCCGGTGTTGTCAAGCATCACCTGTGCATCGTCTACCATACCCCGATAGATACCGGCCATGCTCAGCGTCACGCCGATCAACAACCCCAGGCCGATGCCGGTAAAAACAAACTTGCCCCAAGAATGAAGAATATCGCGACCAGCCAGGCTGATCATTGTGATACCCCCGGAATGTGTTCAGCCACATGGATTCGGCTGCGCGTGGTTAGCGCTTTTTCGCTATAGACTACAACCTGGTCGCCGTTTTTGAGTCCTTCATTTACTTGGATACGGCCATCAAGATCAGAAGCCCCAAGTTTGACCTGCGTAAAACGCAGATCGCCATTCATAACTTGCCAGACACCCATCCGGTCATTCTCACGGTGGATGGCGGCGTTGGGAATGACGGGGGCGGCAGGGAGTGACGGTAAATCGACCGTGACTTCGGCCAGCTCACCCACTGGCGGTAAAGACTCAAGTTGAGTATCGAAAACCACCTTGGCAAGCATTTCCTCGGTGACTGCGTCGGCTTTGGGCTCTACCCGCAGTACCCGACCGCTCAATGTTTGGCCGTTACGCGAACGCAGCACAATACGTGCAGGTAGTCCGGCCGCGAGCCCGGCGGCACTAATCTGGTCGAAGCGCACGTTGATCCACAAGCTCTTGGGATCGATCATTTCCACCACGGTCTGACCCGTGACGATGGTCGTGCCGGGGTCGGTATCGCGCATTGTCACCACGCCATTAACAGGAGCGATCAGATGCAGGTTACTCCGCTGTGCAACTAATGCCTCCCAGTCAGACCGGGCACGAGTGACATCTTCATGCGCAGCGGAAAGCACCGCCTCTGCAATCTGCAATTCCTGTTGCTTGGCGGTGACGATTTCCTCACTGGTAGCGCGTACAATAAACAATTGTTGATAGCGGTGCGCCTGCGTTTGCGCATAGACTTGCCGAGCCTTCGCTTCACGTACTGCCGCTCCGGCACGCTTGAATGTCGACTCTTGTGAGCGGACATGATCATCGAGATCAACAGGAGCCATCTCGGCAAGCACTTGCCCGGCCTTCACTTGATCTCCCACATGCACATGCAGTTGTTGCACGCGACCTGCAACCGTGGGGCCGATTTTGTAAGTGTAACGCGCCTCGACCGAGCCGATACCGAATAGAGCAGGGGTAATTGACTTGGTCTCGACAGTCTCAACCGTTACGGCAACCGGTGCCAGCGGGCCGGATCGCAAGGCGACATAAATGAAGAGCACAAGCAACGGAACGATGACTGTCAATAAGGCCAGGGTGCGGCCTTGCAGAGGCCATCGTTTCATTGTGCGCTCCCGATGCCACGCTGATAAATCGCAAATACCCGTGGCGCATCGTCGCGAATACGCTCTACGTTGCCGGCCAGCAACGATTGCATGACCAGACCTTGGATCGTACCGATGAACAGAGTGGCCGCAGCTTCGGTATCAAGTTCGGCGGACAGCTCTCCGCAAGCCTTGCCTTGCTCAATCAGTCGGTACAGGCGTTCTCCATAACGCTGGATCAGGGTTTGCACTATACGCTTGGGTGCCGTCTGCTCGGCACGTTGCAATTCGCCAAACATCATCCGGGGAACCCCTGGGTGCTCGGCTACGAACTCGATATGGCTCATGAACATGGCCTGCATCGCGGCCAGAGGCGACTCAATATCTTTCGCAGCAAAATCAATTCGCGCCAAAAGGCGTTCTGCCACCCACTCCATGACCGCCTGCCAAATGGCATCCTTGGTTGGAAAATGACGAAACAACGCGCCTTGGGTCAGGTGCATGTGCTTGGCGATAGCTGCAGTTGTAATTTCGCTGGGGTTTTGCGTACCCGCCAACTCAACTACAGCCTCAACAGTCACGGTTCGTCGCTCATCGGCGGGAAGATATTTTACAGGCGTATTCAAGGTAACCTCTACAAAAGATAGTAATTAATTACTATCTTAGCATAAGAAATAAAACAAGGCTATTCTTGACGCAGTACGTTAACTTATCCAGCCACTTGCAAATTGCTAAAGGGGGGTGACGAAACTCAATCCCTACGAAAATAAAAAACCGGGGCTTGAACAACTTGCTAAACCAAGCAACTCGAGTAAGCGCCAAATTTAGAAACTGGAACTAGGAAATCAGCAGCCAGCTACAGATGCCACCGCCTATACGCGATTTGATACCCACTTGCCAGCCATGAGTTTCGGCGAGTTGTCGGGTAATGGCCAGACCTAAGCCGTTACCACCGGTGCTGCGATTACGCGAGGATTCGATTCTATAAAAGGGTCGAAATACCGCGTCCCTCAGCTGAGGTGGAATGCCAGAGCCTCGATCACGTACGCCGATAAAAATCTTGCTATGGATTTGCCTCCGAATCACTTGAATCTCGGCTTCGCCGCCATACCGTAAGGCATTGTCCAGTAAATTACCGATGCATCGCCGTAAAGCCATCGGCGCTATCACCGCTTCACATCGGCAGCCATTGATACGCAGTTGCAATCGGCCGGGTGCCTGGGCATCGACAGCTTCGATCAAATCGGCAAGCAGCGCATTAATGTCGGTTTTTTCTGCGGTTTCAGCTTCTTGAGCACGCGCCAGTGCCAGTTGGGCGCCAATCAGCTCATCCATTTCCGCAATGTCGCGTTCCATGCGTACCAGCAGCGGTGAAGAATACTCTTCGGCGAGCATTCCAAGAGCCATTTTCATCCGTGCCAGGGGGCTACGCAGATCATGAGACACGCCAGCCAACAGTGTGGTCTGATTCTCTCGTTGCGCTTGGAGCTGACGCGAGGTTTCGTTAAAAACATGCGCCAGATCGGCGATTTCCGCATCGCCTTGTTCCGGCAACAAAGGAGCTTGTTCGCCCTTGCCGATACGTCGAGCCGCCTCTGCCAGTTTGGCTAACGGGGCAGTTACGCGCCGGGCCAGCAGCCAAGCCAAGCCAAGGGTCGCTAAAATGCCGGACAGGGCGATCCAAATCAGCGCCCAACTTGGGCGCGGTGTAATTCTGGCCTTGGAAAATTCGAAATATAAGCGTCGACCTTCTTGCGCAAACTCTACTTGAAAGTGTTCGTGTGCGTCTTCCGATAAGCGGGGTAATTGACCGGGAGCCAGACGCACAGCAAGAGCCGCACGCAGAAAGCGGATGTAAGGATAAAGCCCCATTTCTTCAGATAGCACGGCTCCCGATTCTTGTAGATTTAGCCCATATTTTTCCCGTAGCTCCACTTGGAAAGCCGAGCGTTTCTCCGGTGGCAACTCATCCCAAATATACGCCGACAAAATCAATAAATCAGCCAGATCGTCAGCGGAACGATGGGCGAGCGGCAATACCAAATTGACAAACATCGCCGCACCAGAGGCGATCTGAAAAACCAACAGCCCGACTGCCACGGTGAGCGCGGTACGCCGGAAAAAAGAAGGCCGTTCTTTCACTGCACTTCCTCGCCTCGAGGCGTGAATAAGTAACCTTCACCCCAGATGGTGCGTAGATAAACAGGAGCATCTGGTTTAGGTTCAATTTTACGGCGCAGGCGGGTGACCCGCACGTCGATACTACGGTCAAAGGGTAAACGCTCGTAACCCTTGAGCAAGCTAATCAAATGATCACGCGATAGAACTTGATTAGCATGCTCCAATAACACCCGCAGCAGGTTGAATTCGCCAAAAGTCAGGGAGATTTCAAGGCCGTCCCTGCTAATGACATGACTATTGAGATGCAGGCGGTAGGGTCCAAAATTCAGGATCTGTGTATCCGTGGGCACGATAGTTTCGCCGCGACGCAATACCGCACGAACCCGAGCCAACAGTTCGCGTGGACCGAAGGGCTTAGCAAGATAATCGTCTGCACCCAGTTCCAACCCGACCACCCGATCCACTTCGTCGCCGCGTGCGGAAACGATAATCACCGGTGGCCCATGATGTTCGCGCAACCAGCGTAACAAGCTCAAACCATCTTCACCAGGCAGCATTAGATCGAGCACCAGCAAATCCACAGCATGCTCACTCAACATTGCACGCATCGCCATCCCATCACCCGCCTCGACTATTTGGTAGCCGCTCGAACCGAGGTAACCAGATACCAAGTCACGGAGTGCCGTATCGTCGTCAACGATAAGAATGCATTGCTTGTCTTCCGATCTATTCATTCAATCAGCCTTATCAACATGTTGGATTAGGGGCTGCCCCTTTGTAACAATTTGAAACAACTTGTTACATTTATGAAAACCCCAGGAAACATTGTAGCGTTATTATATTAATCAATCCTAATAAAGAGCATTGAACTATGAAAATTCCACGTACCCCCAAATTTAATTTGAGAATTTGCTGGAAGGGACGCGTAAAGATGTATTTGACCTTCGTCCTCGGCTTGGCAACGATAACCGTTATAGCTGACGAGGTCAATCAGCGTCAATTCATCAAATGGAACGCTGAACAACGCGCACAGGCGCTGAATGAAATGCACGCCTTATTGTCCGGCACGCAAGCTATTCTGGCGGCGTTGTCTGTTGATGATATGACGGCAGTCGCATAACAGTCGCGAGCGTTGGGCATCAATATGAGACATAAAGCCAAAAATCATCTTTACGATGTACTGCCGCCGACATTCATGTAACTGGGTATGTCAGTTCATCAAGATTTAGACCGTATCGCTACTGAGGCAGAAATACCAAAAGATCCCAAGCATACACCTTGGCAATTGGGCACGATCATGAATATATGCGCAGCCTGCCAAGATGCCTATCAGCTTCAGCCTGCCCAGGTGAAGCATAAGCCTTGAATTATGAGGCTATTACACTGAACGCTGATGACAGCGTCAGGTTTTTCAAGACTTTTTAAGGAGAATCGTCATAAATAAGTCGTTAATTAGTTTGCTATTCATCCTGATTGCAGTAACCGCTTTTGATACCCAGGCTCGCGGCGGCGGACAAGGTGGAATGCAGGGGCAAGGCTCATTCAACGAATCAGGTGATATGCAACGTGATCGTGTGCGCCAACAAACGCATGACCAGAATCAGGAGCGTGCCCAACAACAGCAACGCGAGATGAACCAGGAACAGAACCAAATCCGTCAAACAACGCCCGCTACCGTTATAACCCCTGCACAATAGGCGAATGCAGTCGGTATGGCTTGAAAAAAATTACAGCACAGCGCGAGATTCGCGCGGCTTTTATTAATTAATTGATAAAAAGGTGATTAACATGAAAACTACTACTAAAAAACTCATTGGATTTGCATTAATCCTGTCTTTATTAAGCGCTTTTCCTGCGCTGGCTCGGGGGCCTTCATCGGAAGCGAGCAGACTTCAAACACAGCAAAGCGTCACTAAACTTACCACTGCTGAAAAGGATAGTCTGCTTTTTATGCGGGAGGAAGAAAAACTGGCACGCGATGTCTATATAGAATTGTACAAAACATGGAATATGAATATTTTTAAGAACATTTCCTCATCGGAACAACAGCACATGGATACTATTCTTAAAAAAATAAATCTTTTCGGGCTGACAGATCCCAGTTTGTCCGGGATCGGTAGCTTTACCAACTCGGCTCTACAAGATCTTTACAACAAATTAATTTATCAGGGGAGTTTATCCTACAACGATGCGCTGACAGTGGGAGCAACAATCGAGGATAAGGACATACTGGATTTGACGAATGCCATCAAAGGTACCAACAATCTGGCATTGAAAACAACGTACCAAAACTTAATGGAAGGTTCGAAGAATCATTTGCGTGCTTTCGTTGGTTCGCTAAAGAATCAAGGCCTTGAATATACTCCGCAATTCATAAGTCAGGACTTATTTGACGCTATTTTAGGAGTTTAATGGCGATTTAAACGGAATATGTTTTTAATGGAGAGTATAGTTGTTATTAACAACTCAATTTTGAGTCACAACCTTCGAGGTTTGCATGTATTACATCGTTGACACAGACAAGTCATTTACCCAAGCATCGGCCGATCTGGAGTCAGCTGTTAAAAATCATGGTTTCGGGGTGTTACATATCCACGACTTGGGTAACACCCTTCGCAGTAAAGACCTTGCATTTGATAATGAATGCAAAATTTTTGAAGTCTGCAATCCGAGTCAGGCCACAAAAGTGTTATCCATCGACATGCGTCTGAACATGGCGTTGCCTTGCCGTATTTCGGTGTACACTGAGCAAGGCAAAACCAAGATTGGACTTATCAAACCGGCACAGATGCTTTTGACACTCTCCCAAGACAGAGGGTTAGCTGAAGTTGCCAATGAAGTTGAAGAAAAAATCATGCAAATGGTTGACGAGGCGAAGTAGCTATTGGGCAAGTCAATGGCTTTAGCGGTAACAAAAGGTGCTACTAACTATATTGTGATATTTGAATACATACAGACCATATAAATTCGGAAAGCTAATAGCAAAACCCACCCACACCATACAAGTATGGGATAGAAAAGATATTTTAAAAGCGCATAGAACGCTCGCAAACAGGCGAATCTACACCCATGACCAAAACTTTCAGAGATTCTTGGCGTTAAAGTTGATAAGCGGATAGCCGTCAGCTATTGCATTGTGTCCAGTCAGGGATGAAAACCTTCTGGCTCGGGTTATCTGCACCGAGCATAAGGAGGAGGGCCGCTGGGACCGAGAGAGCGAGTCTTGAGCGCCGCACGATACGTTGCCAGTACCTTTGTGGTCTGGGAGAACGTGGGATCATACTGGACTTGTCCGCTCCGTGAGCGATAGAAAACCTGCCACGCCGTATAAACGATCTGGGAGGCGTTGTCCTGTTGCGCTTTCTTCCATTCCGAAACCTTCACTGGCTTGGCAAACATGGATGGGTCGACTACAACGTATTCACTCCAGCCGGTAACGGCGAGGATCGGCGTGACATGCCAGCCCCAGCGCACGAAGCAATTCGGATTATTCCGAGTGTTCGCCCGGAGGTTGCCATAATTCCACACCTTACCAGGAACGTTGCCGACGCTGCTGATTAGCCGAGTCATTTCGTGAGCTCTTCCCCAACAGCCATCATCGGGATAGAGAAACGGAATGCAGGGCGGTGGAACGGTACGGGGATTGCAATTCTTGCTGGCGAGCCATGTGAATAGCTGGCTCAAACGCTGAGAGCTGACGGACGCGAGTCCGCTTGCTGATACAACGCCCCGGGAGCCCTCCTCCGCCAGCTCGTCAAGCTCAAGGATTCCTGCTGAAAGCACCTCGGCGGCCAGTTCCATCGCAGTCGTTTCGTACTCGGTATCAACCGTCTCCCATAGCCTGACATCAATGATCTCGTGATCATCGGTATCGGTTACCAAGACGGTAGCACCGGTCTTTTTGGCGTCTTCCAAAACGTGCAAGAGGTGGGCGAATTGGCTGTTGGCTTTCTTCAGGATGCGGTGCGCATGAGAGATCTCCAAGCCAACTGCCACATCGCCGCCGCTAATTTTCACGAGCGCTACGACCGTCGCCGGCACAGGGATGAGCAACCGGGAAATGGATCGGGTTCCCGGATCCAGTTCGACATAGCCTGGAATGTTGGCCTGCCGCAAATTTTCAAGAATCTCGGCATAACCGACCGAAAGCGGATGGTTCGGGTCGAGAGAAGTGGTTTCGCCGCTTGCAAAGATAACATCGACCGGTGCCGGGTCGAAGCTCAAACGGTGAGAGGCTGTCATGAGTGGCGGCAGGTCGATGTGACTTACCAAACCAACGATTAAATGGGGATTAGACATAAAAAATTCCTCTTGATTAACATGTCCCGCATTAACCGGTTGACTCCGGCCGTAGCGGTTCTTGTTGCGCTTATAAAGCGCGGAGCGTTAGGCGTTCAGCCCATCGCATTTCTAGCGGGTCGCTGGTTTCTGTGTCATTGCATGACGCCCATGACTCCGCTATCACTAAAGCGCTGGCCTATAATTAAGAGCGCTAATTTGAAATTAAATTAACCGGTGACTATCGAAGCGAACCAGGGCGGACATCGATAATTTCATGATCCTCCGTTTCGGTTACGATCACTAGCACATGGTGTTGCCGCGCATCTTCGAGAGAAGTTTGAAGGCTATCAAAATTCGGATTGCCGGGACTGAGAGTGTGGCGGGCACTCGATATTTCCAATTCGACAAGCAATTGTCCGGAATCCGTGCGCGTGATCTCGCTGACGGCCACGACAAGAGGAATGCGCAGTTGCTTAATAGTCCCTCTCTTCTGGTCGAGTTCGACATAGACGGGGATGTCCGCCTGACGCATGTCGTCCAGGATCTCGCCAAAACTAATAGAATGTGGATTTCCCGGATCGAGGTGCGCGATCCGTCCATCACTGAAATGCACTGTCCGTCCATCCTCTGGAACAGCCTGAATCGCTAATGGCGGGTCAATCCGGCTGATTTGACCGACGATAATATCTGGACGGGTCATGGCTGTTTCCTCCCAACCAACAAGCAACGTTATTACAAAGAAAATGGCGTGAAATGAAGTCAGCTCGAATGTCTCCCACGACGTTTAGCCTTAAGATCTTTAGTGCGAATATAGCAATAAGGAAACATCCCATACGCATCAAGCTAAGTCCTATTACTATCAAATCCATGTATTTATCAATCTTCCTTGTTGGTTATGGATCTGGCATCTCTTCCAGTACGTAGTCCACAATGTCCTTGTAACCTTGTTGCGCTGCTTGCAGCAGTAATCGGTGTTCAATGTTGTGAATATCCCGGTAGGATTGCACATGACCGTTTGTCATAGTCACTATGCCTGCGTAAATGCGAATATGTGGAGGTAATCCCCCCGCCCCGCCGGCATTTAAAAGAAGAAGGCCACGATAGCCAAGACCGTTTTCCGGCGGAAGCTTATCCGCAGGAGGTAGATTCTTGAACAGTTCCAGCAATTCTATGAGCTGTTCCACAGACAAATTCCAAGAGGGGTTTGGTCTTCCGCTAAACACATCCAATACGACAATCATAACCGTTTTCCTATGGCTGGTTTCTAGGGAACAGGGTGAACACAGAACCATGATGGCCAACAATGCCCACCCTCTTCCCCGAGTATTCAACGCACTTTCATCCCGGTGGGTGAATAGCGGTAACCACAAAAAATGGTATAAGGACCTCTGGCGCAATTTTGCGGAGTTAATCTTGTGCCATTGATAATCCTACCTAAGCTATCGGTATTACGCGCCGCAGTGCCGCCGGGTTTATGTCCCCAGAAACCATTAGAATGTTTCCGGTACCAATGGTAATCTTGCCCTGGCCAAATGACCAAAGCCACGTTTTTGTTAGACCCGGAGCAGGTGGTCTTGCAACCATCCCAATTGGCAGCGGTGGCAACATTCGCGCAAGCCATGATGCTATTTGGATGACCTGAGATGCGCCCCGGTTGGGCAAACGTATCCGAGCGATAATTCATCGCGTAGTTGTAACAATTGTTCTTGCCGATAACGGCAGGAGCATTCCAATAACCAGGGTTATAGGCAGTGTTTTGAATGATGCATGCTGCTTTTGCAACAAGCTTGGCCTCTTCCTTCCAGATTTTCTCTTCCACGACTAACTCCGTAGGCGCTTCAGTTTCCAGGCTTTGTTTACGCATTTCCAGTGTATCTTCCAGGTACGCGAAAATGTCCTCTTTTATCGCATGCTCGCCCGTAGATAGCAACCACCGGACAGCATCATCGGACTCCTCCTCGGTAAGTGCACGCAATCGCAACTCCGGCACCGAGTAATCAGCAGGCAGCAAGCCGCCGACGCGGAACGTGGCGGGCATGCCCTCTGGCAATTGCTCGTCACTGGTAGCGGAGACCACTAAACCGCGAAAACCAAGAACGCCATCCACTACTTCAGCTTCCGCGACAGATCTGTCCGAAAACCGCTCTACAAGCCGATTAGTATCTTTTTGGGAAAGCAGCCATGTAGGGTTCGGTCTTCCAGAATAAACATCGAGAGTAATAATCATGATAATATCCAAACACGTTAAACAAGTTAACAAAATGGTTAAAATTGAAAAAGCCTGCCTCTGAGAATTTCAACCCGAAATTGGGAAAACGAAATTTTCAGAAAGCAATAAGTAAACATCCCGCTAGGATGAAGCCAAAGATTAGGAAGGAGTCTGCATCCCCTCCCTAATCCGCGCCCGATAAAACAATAATCGCTTGCGCGTATTATTGCGGGGCGCTCCTTTCGGCCTAAGGGCTGAGGTCTTAAACCAGCAAGGAAGATTGATAAATAACCCCCCATCCTATCGTTCCCACGCTCCGGCGTGGGAATGCCGCAAGTGACGCTCCCACGTCACGCAACGCTGGAGCATTGTCGGATGAATTCCCACGCCAGAGCGTGGGAACTAGGCTGGTTTTGGGGGTTATTTTCTGCGTACTGCCCAAGCATGCAATACAGCAATTTCAATATCAGTTAATTATGCAGTGGAGTGCAAACCTGGGTTTGTACTCCACTGCATAAATTTAATGTCATTAACCTAATTTGAAAGTGCTGTAACTTGATTATGGTATCCCCTCTCCCGAAGGACTAGGGAGCAACATGTTCAAGTTATTTCACTGTACCAACAGCCTATCCAAGCCAAATCTACCGGCTTCGTAGTTTAACGGGGTGCAGTGCTCAACGGCTCAAGTAAATACCTTTTCGTTGATGGAGGCGAGCGTGCCTTCCAACTGGGGCGTTTGACCGGAGTTTTTCAGATTCAACGTTACTTGAGCATCAAGGCGGCGTCGGGTAATTGATAATCCTGCCCCCCTTAATACCTTGCAGAATTGATAGGTGAAAAAGCCTCTCACGACTCCATCGATTTGGCCTTCGCCAGAAAATTGGTTGTCGCGGCAGCCTGCCCACAGGACATGGTTTAGCCCCGGCACAACGACAGCATTCCTCGCTCCTCCCGCTCCTCCAGGCATAAGTATGCCGTTCATAGGGAGCGAAGGATTGGTATCAAGGAAGAAGCCCCAATCCAGGGGCGGCTCAATGTAGCGATAAGTAACAGACTGTTCCTTCGGCACGGCTGCCAGTGCGGCTAACTGTCGCGTTCCAGTGCCGGAATGGCAGGAATCGAAAATAACATCCAGATTCACCCCCGCTGGTAAACCAGTAAGCAAACCACGTAAATCGTCATCCTTGATCATTCCGGCTTTTGCAAAATCGTGTGGGCAAATCGTCTCATCTTTCCTGTCCAATTCATCGCCACTCACATCCGCCACTTGCGAACCATGCCCGGAATAATAGAAAATTAAAACATCACCTTTTTTCGCGCCCTTGATCAACCATTTAAATCCGTTGATAATAGCCGCCCTCGTTGCTCTCGCATCGGTGAGAATAACCATCGAGCTTGGGGACGCCGGCACAATGCCGAGTACGGACAGGGTGTTCGCCATATCGCGAACATCGTTCACGCAACCCCGTAAATCCGGCCCTCCGGAACCGACCGGGGCATAATCATTAATGCCAACCAACAATGCTTTCTTTGTCATGATGACTTCTCCTTTTTCAGTTTAGATAGCCGCAACTTCCTATCGAGACTTAGGTGCTGCGGCTCATAAGCATCGGAGCCAAGCCCGTTTTCAGCATAGGAATATGCAATTTGTGAATCCTGAACGAATAGTTATTTGAATCATAAGGGAACCCGCTTCTTCATGTTCCATAATTTTATGAAAATTATTTCATTTAAAATATCTAACGTTCAAGATTATTTTATTCACAATGAATATAAAAAAAATTAACCCAAGTTAACTTTTCGATAAAAAATCAGGCTACCCACTTAAGGCGGGACACTTTTTGACTATGAGCAATCACGATGAGCCCAGAAAGATTAAGGGCAGATGCCGCCTCTCTAGCTTGTTGGAAAAACAGGATTTCCGTCCCACCTTAAGTTGGTAGCCGGCATTACTGGGTTCCTGTACTGCAATTTATCAGGGCTGGCGTTGCAATTCATGGAAGCAGACGGAAAAATGGGCGAACCATAAGTTAATGCTTTAAGAATTTAAATAATGCGGCCAGTCAACTATCGTTACAAGCTGGATGATCCCGGTAGCGGATAATTTGGAGTAGATGTGAAGCGAGTTTTGCTTTATTGAATGGAATGAGTAGAGGCGCGATCACTCGCGCCTCTACGCTATTATTTAGTTAAAAGCAGTACCGGGTGTTGCAGGTAAAACAGGCATTGTTTGTTTAGGAAATTCACCGGTTAAGCCATTAAGAAACGCGACAATATCGGCAATCTCTTCTTTGGACAAGTCTTTATCCAATTGGGTTTTTGCCATAACGGTTACTGCTTCATCCAGAGTCTTGGCAGCACCGTTATGAAAATAAGGCGCCGTCAATGCGATATTGCGTAAAGTAGGTACTTTCCACAAATGTTCATCATCTGCTTTTTTGGTGACTTCGGCTAAACCCTTGTCATCTTTGAAGTGGTATTTTGCGGCATAAAATGCATTGCTATGCACAGGAAATTGCTGAAACATGCCGGGGCCATTAAACGCCGGGCCACTATGACAACCCGTACAACCCAACTCGGCAACCTTGTTCATGCCACGCACTTGCTGTTCGGTTAACGCTGATTTATCACCGGTAACGTATTTATCATAAGGGCTATGGGGCGTAATCAAGGTTCTTTCGTAAGCGGCAATGGCTTTAGTGGCATTGTCTTTGGAAATGGCGTCTTTACCAAAAGCGTGCTCAAAAGCCACTTGATAACCTTCCATTGACTTCAAGCGTGCCACTACATCATCCCAGCTTTTCATGCCCATTTCAATAGCATTGGTGACAGGGCCGGCTGCCTGCGCTTCAAGACTGGCCGCCCTGCCATCCCAAAATTGCACGGCATTAAACGCAGAATTCCAAACCGTTGGTGAACTACGACCACCGGTGTGGCCATTAACACCCATCGAATTGGGTCTGTTATCTTCACCGCCCAACATCGTGTTATGGCAAGAAGCGCAAGAAACCGTACCGGTAGAAGACAAGCGGGGGTCATGATATAACATTTTTCCCAGCTCAACTTTTTCTTCTGTGGTGGGGTTATCAGCCGGTGCCGGCGCTACGGTGGGCAATGCTTCCCACGCGGAAGCGACCGAAATCGAACCTGCCAGTGCCAGTGCTGTTACCAGCGAACGAATTTTAAACATACTATCCTCCAAAATATTATTATAGGTATCATTACAAAAAAGCAGTTTTTATATCCTGCAAGGGGATAAATCACTCCGTTAACTTGTATATCCCTTCAAATTGTAAAATATAACGCCAACAAGATACAATTAAATTGCCATGATAGCACTTTACCCGACCGACTCAATGTGAAGATTAAAGCCGGAAACCGCGTAGGCCGGAATAAGACTTTTCGAGCACAAGCGAGAATAAGCGTTTCCGGCACACCGTATGAGTGCGCCGGAAACACCACCACGCGCTACGCTTGGGTGGCCTTATTCCGGCCTACGCCTGATTTGCAAGGAAACCCGTTAAAGCCACCCCGGCAACCAAGTAGACGCGTCTTTTAATAGGTGCCAGTCAAGTTCAACTTCGCGGTGGTTAATAACCGCTTCAAGCAGACAGGCAACGACTATTTCCTGTTCGTCTCTAATAAGCTGTGTCACTAAAAAGTGCTTCTCTTTGTTACTGGGCTTTACCGCCGTCCATTTGCTTAACAATAACTTTTCCGGATTTATTTGATGGCTTGCCTGTTTATTCATGGATGACTCAGAACCTCGGTTAATGCACCGGAAAGATTGGTGTATTGAAAGATAAACCCCTCTGCCAGCAAGCGTTCCGGCACTACACGCTGACTGCCTAAAACCAGCCCTGACATTTCACCCAGCAACATTTTTAATAAACAGGCGGGAACCGGAAGTAATGCCGGACGCTTTAAAGCATGCGCCAGTGCGCGAGTAAATTCGTTATTGGTGACGGGATTTGGCGCAGTTGCGTTATACGCACCGTGCATGGATAAATCCGTTATCATCCTGAGAGCAATGGCAATCCAGTCCTGCCGGTGAATCCAGGACATCCATTGCTGACCATTGCCCAAGCGTCCTCCCAAGCCCAGTTTAAAAGGCAGCAACATACGTTGCAGCAGGCCACCGCCATCGCCCAGCACCAAACCGGTTCTAATCAAGCAAACTCTGACGCCGAATTGTTCGGCTTTTTTTGCCTCATTTTCCCAATCAACACAAAGTTGCTGTGAAAAATCAGTGCGAATAGTTGATTGTTCGGTTAATACGGCATCACCTTGATCGCCATAATAACCAATAGCAGAGCCACTGATTAAAAGCTCCGGTTTAACCGTCATGGCAGCCATACAGCTAACCAACTGCCGGGTGAGATTAACTCGACTATCGCGGATAATCTGTTTGCGGGCATCGCTCCAACGGGCATCAAAAATAGGCGCTCCGGCAAGATTGATAATAACCTGATAACTATCTTCCGGTTTAAGCTGATTGAGGCTATTGAGTGCCTTAACGCCTGGCACAGCCATTTTCTCTACCGCATCAAAATTACGGCTTAACACGGTAACGTCATGGCCCTGTTCGGTTAAGCTTTGGGTTAATGCACGGCCAATAAAGCCCGTGCCGCCGGTAATCAGTATTTTCATCCCACTCTCCTCATCGACATTAAACACATTACAACACTTCAATTATTTCTGACGCTGCTTTTTTAATACTGACATTAAAGCCGTCATTAAACCAGTGAATATTTTATGCAGCTTGGCAACCTTATCAATAAATTAAATATTGTACATGTTTTGTACAACTACAGTTTGACAAAACGACTTTTGGCGAGTAAGTTAGACACCAAGGTTTTTTGCTCTTTTAACATCTTAAAAAGTTTGGCGATGTACCTGAAATTTGTATAACGTCTTAAATTTAGATAATTGATTTAAGATCATACTCAACGTCCTCCTCTATAAACCCTCCCATGCTGTACTAAGGGAGGGTCTTTTTTTGGGTTAAAGCATTGCAAATTAAATGAACGGTATAGCGTATGGCAACTAACAGCATAAAAATCATAAAATTTCTCCTTGAAATTAACTTCTATATTTCAGCAATCGTGTTGATAGCAGGCGGTCTGTTGTCGTTACAGGCAGGTGAATCTATTTTTGAATTTAACGAAGATCTTTATGGCGCACTGGACAATAATTTGCGCATGATAATGGTCTATCTGGCGGTAACTGAAATTGTCATTTTAGTGTATTGTTTTGTCAGGAAAAATTTTCAGGTCATGATTCCCGTTGGGTTTTTTCTTATTTTAATGATTGGCTCCATGGAATTTTACGGTGAAATAAATACCATACAAATTGACGAAAATTTTCCCCTGTTTTTTCTTTATACCGGACTATCGCATATTTTGTTTGGCATAATGGCTAACCTGGAAAAAACCAGAGCCCATGAAGAAGCCAATAAACTTTTATGATATTTAAAACCGTATTCCTTATGGCCAGCTTTTAAACGTTTCGGCTACCTAAGTTGGGACATTTTAAGGTTGAATCGTTCGCTGAGCGGAGTCGAAGCGAGTTGTCCGCTTCGACTCCGCTCAGCGAACGGTCTCTTTTGATGATTTATCATTAAGTTAACTCTAACCTTGGCGTTATAATTATTAATTTAGGTAAGCTGAAATAAATAACCGGTAAATCTATGACAACTTTTGCAGAGGCTATTTTTGTCAGGTTACCTTATTATTCTCTTCAATTACTTTGAAATCATGAAAAGACTATTTGTTTTTATTTTCGCCTTATTATCAGGTTGTACCGGAACTCCCGCTGGCTTAACAGTGATTGACGGCTTTGAGGTTAACCGTTATATGGGCACCTGGTACGAGATAGCCCGACTGGATCATCGTTTTGAAAGGGGTCTGAATAACATCTCGGCCACTTACTCATTAACAGAGGACGGCGGCGTCAAAGTGCTTAACAAAGGTTGGAACCAGGCGGATGGCAAATGGGAACAGGCTGAAGGCAAGGCTTATTTTGTAGAACAACCCGACAAAGGCCATTTAAAAGTCTCTTTCTTCGGTCCGTTTTATGGCGGCTATAACATCATCGACCTGGATAAAAAAGATTATGCCTATTCAATGATTACCGGCCCTGATAAATCTTATTTTTGGATATTATCGAGAACCAAACAACTGCCAAAAGAGACCCTCGATGCGTTAGTTGAAAAAGCCAAAAAAATGGGCTTTGCCACTGATCAGTTTATCTTTGTTAATCAGGATTAGTGGTGCGCATCGCGCACCCACCATACACATCAACTTAAAGATATTAATTCACCACGAAGACACGAAGTTCACGAAGAAAAACCAAAGCAAAATCTGGCTACCCACTTTAGCCAGTATAAAATACTCGAGTTAGACCTGACAGGTTTATAAAACCTGTCAGGTCTGTCCCGTGTTAAGTTAGTAGCCCAAAATCTTGGCATCCTTCATAGAAGCCCAAAAGTAGTTGACACTTTTTTTATCACAAAAAATGCCAATAATCTTTGTAGGTCGGGTTAGGCGCTAGCCGTAACCCGACACAGATACGTCGATTTGTCGGGTTACGCTGTCGCTAACCCGACCTACGCGATGGGTGTTGTAAAAAGTGTAAACCGAGGAATGAAGGATGTCGAAATCTTCGTGTTCTTCGTGTCTTCGTGGTGAAATGTCTTAACTTGATGTCCCGCGTTATCCCGCAAAGACCACATCAAAGCGTTTCATTAAACCGGCAATGTCTTTTCTATAAACCGACTGAACCGGCAAACACAAGTCCTCCGCATTTAAGCCGCGCTCCTGCAAAGACTCCACTTCGATAACAATGTCCTTAACCTCATAAATTTCCAAGGCATTAAAAATGGCGGCCGTGTCTTTCATGCCCACATTTTCCGGTTGCTGGCTTTTTTTTAACTGAAACACGCCATCATCCAACAATAAAATACTAACCGGCTGATCAAAAGCGGCTGTGGTTAAAATAATATCCAGCATTTCCTGAACATACGCGCCACTGTGGGCCGGTTTACGTAACACAAATAAATAACTTTTCATTCCCACTCATCCAAATACGACAAACCGATCCGCTTCAAGCGTAGCTTCAACCAGTTGCCCCAATCCGGAAATCCGAAAGCCCTCGGCCAGATCATCATCCTGTTTACCTTGTCTTTTGGCTTCATCGGCACACAGTAATCCGCGCCGTTGAGCGGCCGAAATACACACCACCAAATCAATTTGATGACGCCTCGCCAAGTCACTCCATTGTGCGGTAATTTGCACCTCATCATCAGGCGGCGTTGCGTATTTAAAGGCATGATAAACGCCATCGTGATAAAAAAACACCCGAAAAACCTCATGACCCAGCGCCAAGGCGGCGTTAATAAATTGATAAGCGGTCTGTCCGGCATTTGAATGATAGGGGCTGCTATTAACTTGAATGGCAAATTTCATTTTGTAACTATATTTCTTGGGTTATATTTAGGTGAGATGTTTTATAATAAACAGCTGATATTCTATTATGATTAACTAATTTTCTACCAATTTAGTTGCGCTATTATTGTAACCTCCCCTGAGACCTCATGTTTAAACCCACTGCTATCACACTGGCATTAAGCCTTGCCCTTTTCCCTGCACCACAGCAAGCTAATGAGCAGCGGGTTATCGTTACCCACAAAAGCTTGCCGGTGCCACAAGCCGATACTATTGGCGGTCAAGAGGCAAGTTCGCCCGCACGGCAAGCATCGGAGATTAAAAAAATCGAATTGCCGGATATGGGCGATTCTTCCGGCACCCTGATTTCACCTGCAGAAGAAAAAGAATTTGGCGAAGAATTTTTCAGAAGCCTGCATTCACAGATCACCATTAATCAGGATGCCGAGATTCAAGAGTACATTCAATCGGTTGGCCAAAAACTGGCGGCCAATAGCGATGCACCTGGACATCCTTTCCATTTTTTTGTGGTGATGGAAAATGACATTAACGCCTTCGCCGGCCCCGGTGGTTATATTGGCGTTAACTCCGGATTAATTTTAATGACCGAAGCCGAAAGTGAATTAGCCTCCGTTATGGGACACGAAATTGCACACGTTACCCAGCGGCATTTATTCCGTGCCGCCGAAGCTGCGGGCCGTTTATCTATTCCTACTGCGGCGGCAACCTTGGCTGCCATTTTATTAGGGACACAATCACCGGCCATGGGACAAGCCGCTATCATGGCCATTATGGCCGGTAACGTCCAGTTTCAAATTAATTTTACCCGCGAAAATGAAGAAGAGGCAGACCGTGTCGGCATGCAAACCTTGGCCGCCTCCCGATATGATCCGCGCAGTATGCCAATATTCTTTGAACGCTTACAACAAGCAACCCGTTATTACGGACAAGCGGTACCTGAATTTTTACGGACTCACCCGGTGACCGCATCACGTATTTCCGACACGCGCGGACGTGCAGAAACCTATCCTTATAAACAATATCCTGATTCGCTGGGCTATCAATTAACCAAAGCAAAAATACGCATTTTATCAGATACCAATACTGCCGCAGCCACTGAATATTTTCAGTCCCGACTTTTGCAAGGCACTGTCGAGCAACGTACTGTTGCCCGTTACGGCATGGGCTTAATCACACTTAAAGCGGAGAAATTTAAAGAAGCTGAAGGCATTTTCCAAACATTAATACACGACTATCCAGAACAATCTCAATACGCAATCGCACTTGCCCGCACGGCTCTGGATGCACACAATTATCCACTGGCTGTTAATCGTTATAAAAAACTAACTGAACAATTCCCTGATAATGACGCTATTAAACTTGATTATATTGCGTCTTTATTAAAAATAGAAAAAGCGGATCTGGCGCGAAACAGCTTATTATCGTTGAACCGTCAAATGCAGCGCCTGCCGATTTATTGGGAACTATTGGCACAAGCTTACAGCGACCTGAATCAACCCGCCGAATCTCATCGCTATCTTGCAGAATACTACTACGCCATGGGGCAAACCAAAGATGCTATTTTACAGATAAAACTGGCTCAAGAATCAAAAGGACTCAATTTTCAGTTATCTTCCATCTTGAGTGAACGCCTCCACTTTTTCTTTAATCAAGAACAAGAGGCAAAACGTAACCGCTAAGCGACAACATAGCTTGTCTTTCAAAAAAGCACCCAGTGCCAGATATTTTGTGTATCAGAAACTGAAAAATTTATATAACAGTCTGTTTTTATTTGTTATTTTAACGGCTAATTTTTTTTTCAATAAAAACCCTTTTTTTTTGTGGACGCTGGCAATTTATTAGATATAAAATACGCCAGCTTTACGGGGCTAGGCTGGTTTAACAACCGGTTAAAAAAGGGGGGGGAGTAGCCTTAACGGGCGCACATATAACAATAATAAAAGAGAGTAACACTTCGTGAGTTGGGCGGTGTAAGTAACCGCTTAAATAATAAAAATAATAAAACTCAACGCGCCCGCTTTATGCGGGCTTTTTATTGTCTGTTGTATAATCAATTTATAATCTGTACGCTGTATTTAGCTTTCACCGGAAAATGGTTCCTGCGGCTTGTTCATATCATCAATCCAGTCTCGCCAGATCGACATCAATACCGCTATCAGCGTAGGCCCCAAAAATAATCCCAGCAAACCAAAAGTCTCCATACCGCCAAAAATACCCAGCAGCGTCCAGATAAAAGGCAACTTGACGGCACCACCGATTAACGCCGGGCGTACATAATTATCCGCAATCAGGGTAAGAATCATACCGTACACAAACAAGCCACCGCCCTCGGCAATATGTCCCTGTGCCACCAACACCAGGGAACACGCACCAAAGATCAGCTTGGCCGCAAAGGGAATCATGGCAAAAACGCCCGTCAGTGCCCCCAATATGGCAGGATTACTTAAACCGACAAACGCATAAGCGGCTCCCAACAACAAGCCTTTAGCCACCCCAATCAACATCATGCCGTTAACCGTAGCACGCACTGCCGTTGTGGCATGCACTGTATAGCGAAAGCCCTTTTCGCCGAACAACTTGCGGTTACTTGCCAAAACTTGTCGCCCCAAACTATCGCCATGTTGATAAACAAAAAGCAGCACTAAAAGAATGGTCAGAAATCCGAAGAAACGATGTAAAAGTTGGCCTGCAAAGTCTTTGGTATAGGTAACCGCGCCGCCCGTTCCCAACCAGTGCAGGGATTCATTGGCGGCTTCTGAACTACCCAACACCGTCATCCAATACGTTTTAGACCAACCCCCTATTATTGGCAGGTTTTCCAGCCAAGGCGGCGGTGGAATACCCATACTTTGCGCATCAGTTAGCAGCCTGCCCAGTGCTTGCGCTTCCTGTAACAACCGGCTTAATCCGTAGCCCACGGGTGCCAAAACAATCACACCCAGCAGCAAAGTCAGGCCAATAGCCACCCAGGTCATTTTTCCATGCAGTTCATTGGAAGCCAATAACCGTTGATAAACGGGCCAGGTGGAGACTGCCAGCACCACCGCCCAAACCAACAAGGCAAGAAAGCTGTGTAAAACCCAGCCCCCCAGTAACAGTAAAAAAAGACCACCGATGAAACGGGCGCGTACTTGCAGATTATTTGGCATAGGTTAGAGTAAGGGCTTAAAAAGAACACGCCGTATTTTAATTGAAAACCGCGTCAACAAGATGACAACGGTTATCGTTTTACCGTTACAAACTGCCGCCGCTCAAAAAGCACCGTCACCAGCAGATAAATCGATAGCAACTCAAGCGACAATAACCACGGTTGTTGCAAGCCCGTGCCGACCGGTAACTGTACCTTGGCAAAATACAAAGCCACGCCCAAGGTTATATAACCCAGCACACGTTTAATATCGTAAGCAACGGGATAATAATGCCGTCCCAGCAAATAAGACACCATCGCCATACTGGCATAACAGGCCAGTGTTGCCCAAGCTGAACCCACATAACCCAGTAACGGTATCCACCAAATATTAAGCACAATGGTCAGCACGGCACCCGACAACGACACAAAAGCGCCCATCAAGGTTCTGTCAGTGAGTTTGTACCAGATGGACAAATTGACATAGATACCCAAAAACAAATTAGCCAGTAATAAAATCGGCACCACTTCAAGTCCGGCACGGAACTCATCACCCAGAAAATACTTAAAGAAATCGATAAACAACGTCACCAATAAAAAGATGAACACGCAGAAAACAACAAAAAACTTAAGCACTTTAGCGTAAACGAATCGTGCATCGCTGTTGCCTGAATAGGCAAAGAAAAAAGGTTCTGCCGCATAGCGAAACGCCTGAATAAACAACGACATTAAAATAGACAGCTTATAACAAGCACTATAAATACCCAGCATTTTCATATTGGTCTGGACATCATAAGGCAGCAAGTATTTTAGCAAGGCACGATCCAGCATTTCATTGATAATCCCGGCAAAACCTATCACCACCATCGGGAGCGAGTAACGAATCATTCGTCCAAACAGCTCTCGGTCAAACCCCCAAGCCAGACCTTTTAATTGGGGTGACAATAACAAAAATTTAAAGACGCTGGCAATCAGATTGGCTATAAAAATATAACCAATACCAATCGTTGGATGGTATAGCTTACTTAGCCATGAGTGCGGATTTTCCGCGTAAAGCTTGGGACAATAAATAATAAAAAACAGGCTGAGCAGTACGGTTATCGCTATCTCTGTTATCTTGATGCCGGCAAAACGAAAAGCCTTGTCTTCAGCACGTAACCTTGCAAACGGGATAGAGGCAATCGCATCCAAGGTTAAAATCAAGGTAAAACACAACACATACTCGGGATGATTAGCGTAATTTAGCGCGGATGAAAGCCTTGAATTAATCAGCAATATAGTCAGAAAAAAGCCTACATTGACCAAAACAACAAAAATTAGCGCCGTCGAATAAGCAACATCTCTGCCGGTATGTTCCTTATCTCGAAACCGAAAATAGCCCGTCTCAAACCCGAATAACAGTAAAACGGAAAAGAATCCGGCATAAGCATAAAACTCTGAGACTACGCCGTATTCTGCCGCTGAAAAATAATAGGTATAAAGCGGCACCAACAGGTAATTGAGAAATCGGCCAAAGATACTGCTGATGCCGTAGATAGCCGTTTGAGAGGCAAGTTTTTTTATAATACCCATGATGGTTTGCGTTTGAAGTGTCATCGGATAATTCCGGTTATAATCCGAAATTATACAGGATCAACACCAGCAAAGGCGGTGTATGTATTCCCGCGCCTTTTTAAAAAAGAGTATTTATTTTAAAAATCGCCTCTATTGCAGCAAGCTAACCCAGCAACTCCCAAACCGGCTTGATATTATTGGGCAACGGCGCAAGTCGGCCTAATTCCACCCATTGATTGGTTGCGTTATGAAAATCAGACCCCATTGATCCGGCTAATTCAAATCGGGTTGCATAATCCGCAGCCACGCGTATTTCGTCGGCATTCATCCTGCTGGTTATCACTTCTATGCCCTGCCCGCCTGCATCCTTAAAGGCTGTCAGCAAGCGCTTCATCCAATTGGCGGTTAGTTTATAACGTAAAGGATGCGCCAACACCGCAACACCACCCGCTCCGGTAATCCAGCTTACCGCCAACTCCAGCTCAGCCCAGGATGTAGAAACGTAAGCCGATTTGCCTTTAGCCAGATAGCGATCAAAGGCTTCTTGTTGGGAAGATACATGATTTTGTGAGCGCAGAAAATCGGCAAAATGGGAGCGGGTAATCATGCCTTTACCCGCCGCTTTTTTGACCGCTTCAAACGCACCCGGGATACGTTTTTTCTCCAGCTTTAAAGCAATTTTTTCGGCTCGCTCCACACGGGTACTCTGCAAATTATGAGTAGCTTCAGCCAAAGGCAGATAGCCTGAATCAATCCCCAACCCTACTATGTGGAAACATTTATCTTGCCAGTTGGTAGACAATTCAATACCGGGAATTAACCTGATACCTGTCGCCGTTGCACACAACTGTGCTTCAACGAGTCCATTGGTGGTGTCGTGATCGGTTAATGCCAACGCAGTAACACCCTGCTGGTGCGCACGTTGCACTAATTCTGTTGGCGATAAGGCACCATCAGAGGCGGTTGAATGACAATGTAAATCGTAAAGTTCAGTCATAAGTAGTCAGGTTAAAGGTACAAGGTGAAAGGTTTAAGGGCTTGATTTATTGATATTCGCCATAAAGTTTGGCATAAAGACCCTTATTGTTAATTAACGTTTCATGACGGCCTTGTTCACAGATAATGCCCTGTTCAAAAACATAAACATGATCCGCCTGTTTAACCGCGCTCAAACGATGGGCAATGATAATGGTAGTCCGGCCTTTTAAAAAAGTAGTCAACGCTTGATGTAATTTATACTCGGTTTCGCTATCCAGCGCAGACGTTGCCTCATCCAATATCACCACTTTGGGATTGGCAACAATCATGCGGGCAATGGCCATTCTTTGCCGTTGACCGCCGGAAAGCCGCATCCCCAAACGACCGACAACCGTATTCAAGCCGTTTGGCAGATCCTTAACCGCCTCTTCCATTTGTGCAATCGCCAGTGCCTTCCATAATGCCGCATCACTGGTCGGCTTCCCCAATGTGAGATTGGCGCGGATAGTATCATTAAACAAAACCGGATGCTGTAGCACGGTAACCACATTTTCCCTGACAACTTCCAAGCCTATGCGTTCAATAGGAACGCCATCAAAACAAATCCTGCCTTCACTGGGTAAATAAAGACCAATCAAGGTTTGTATCAAAGTAGACTTGCCACCTCCGCTGGCACCCACCAGAGCCACCTTTTCTCCGGCTTTGATTTTTAACTGAATGCCGTTAAGTATTTTTTCTTCGCCATAACTAAAATGCAGATTATCGACGCGTATGGCGACGGTTTTTTTATGCAAAAACGGATTTTCAAGGTGAGGATAATGCGGTTCCTGTTCCAGCGCATTCAATCTATTGATACGTACCAACGCCGCTTTAGCGGCATAAAAAGCATATTGAATTCCCAAAATTTCCTGTACGGGAGCCATCATAAACCAGAGATAGCCAAACACCGCCAGCATCTCGCCAATGCTAAGATCCGAATAAAACACCATCATCATGGCGCAGGCGCGAAAAATATCAAAGCCAAACAGAAACACCAGAAAACTTAAACGCGATGCTGCATCACTTTTCCAGGCAAAAGCCGCTGAAAAATCTTTAACCGATCGGGCAGACTCAATCAATTGCTGACAATAATAATGCTCCCGGTTACTGGCACGAATTTGATTGATCGCTTCCAGCGTTTCAGTGAGCGATTGTTGAAACACTTCATAGGCAGAATTTTCCTTGGACTTTAGATTTTTAACACGGGAACCGACCACGCGCGTGAAATAAATCACCACGGGATTTAACAACAGGATGAACAAACCCAGTTGCCAGTGCATCCAGAGCAAAATAACCGCCGTCCCGATAATAGTCAGGACAGCGACCAATAACCGGCTAACGGTATTACCAATAAACGCATCAATCGTATCAAGGTCTTTAACCAAATGAGTGACCACCGTACCGGTACCAAGACTTTCATATTCAGCCATGGAAATGGTTTGTAAATGCCTGATCATATTTTTGCGGATACGAAAAATAATATCTTTGGAAATACAGGAAAAGTGTCGAGCCTGGATGATGTTAAAAATGCTGGCGATGACTCTCAGTATTAAACTGGCAATCAAAATAACAGAAATATAAAGTAGGGGCAGATGCCATTCAGTTGGAAAAAATTGATTAATAAACCCAATCGCTACACCCGGTTTATTTAATAAAACCTCATCCACCAACAAGGGCATCAGCAAAGGCACAGGCACACTGGCAACCGTTGCTAAAATAGCAATAAAATGAGAATAAATCAGTGCTTTTTTATGCTCTAAGGCAATTTGATAAATAGTGTTCCACGTGTAAGCGTGTTTAGTCTGTTTTGATTGCACGGGGATAAACTTAATTATATTTTTATAAGCTGGCAATTGTAGCATCTCACCTTCATTATCCTAACATCGCATTCGTTTATTGCACCTTAACGGGTTTCTGGTTGCCTGATTGCGCTAGGGTGACGAATTAACATTGAAAATTGTTTTCTGTTTTTATTCAGCCAACCACGAACTTCGAGCGTTTTCCCCACATAGTCATTTACGTCAGGAAATAAGGACAACCATTTACTTTCAATGCGTGCCTCAAATTGGTCAGAAAAAACCAGGTAAACCGATTTGGAGGTATTGCGAATACCGACAACTTTGCCTACCAGTCGCGTCCAACCGGAGTGCCCTGCTTCCGTAAGATTGCCAACGGGTATTGCCGCATACTCGGGGCGCTGCCAAACCCCCAACTTATCCTGCTCCGCCTTATTCCCGGCGGCAACCAACTCATTAACATACCGCAAATTAGGCGGAAAAATACTGATTGTCGCCAAGCCTTCTTTAACTAAAGACACATTGATATGCTCTTTTTTTTCAGTAAACAGATATGCTAACGTCCTACCGTATTTATCGGTTTTTTCAACATCAAATTCCAGTCGAACCCGGGTGCCTTGCAACTTATTAATCAACCAAGCCTTGGCTTCTTCTCCACCCGCTTCAGCCATTTTATTTTTATGCTGAATCTCCGGCGTATTAATGCCTAAAAAGCGGATTTTACGACCATCATCCAGTTCAACCGTATCACCATCGTAAACTTTTTTAACCTGATAAAAACCGTAACCCGGCTTTATATTGACAATTTTTGCATCAGGATTAAAGCGATCCGAAAAATGCTCACTGCCTTGTTCATCCCGCCATTGATAAACTTTTGAATCGACACCGGCAGGGACACAGAGTAATAAAACCAGTAAACCTTGTATCAACTTAGCCGCATAACGCGTCAATTGAAACCTTAAAAAATATTGACCGTGCATTTACTTGTGCCTTAAAACGCAGCTAATAGCCAAGCTTGGAAGTCTGTGTAAAAAATAAAAAATAGGGGTCAGGTCTTGCAAAAGCACATTATTCTATAAAAATTGGGGTCAGGTCTTGCAAAATCACATAATACTATAAAACCAAGCGACAGGCTTCTGACTTGCTTGATTGCAAGATCTTACCCTTTTGTTTTCAGTGGCATTTAATTGTAAGCCTGCTCCCGATTTTAAAGTATATTTTCCGTATTGATTATATGATTTTATAACTTACAGCGGACAATGGCCTAATAAACATCCCTAACGTAACGTTTGTCTTTTTTCAGTTGATTAACGTAATCAATGGCTTGCTGTTCCGAAAACTTGCCGTGCTCGGCAATAACTGCATGTAACGCCTGATCGACATCTTTTGCCATTCGGTAAGCATCGCCACAAACGAAGAAATAACCACCCTGCTCTAACCACAAAAACAATTCAGCGCCTTGTTCAAGCATTCTGTCTTGTACATAAATTTTGGCCTCCTGATCTCTGGAGAACGCTAAATCCAAACGTGTCAGCAAGCCACTGTCCTGAAAGCTTTCCAATTCGTCACGATAAATATAATCAGTGGCCGCGTTACGGTCACCAAAAAACAACCAGTTTTTGCCGGGCGCTTTGCGGTATTGGCGCTCCTGCAAAAAGGCGCGGAAGGGTGCAATACCGGTACCGGGACCGACCATAATCATGGGCAGACTGTTGTCTTCAGGCACCCTAAAAACCTTGTTGGCGGTAAAGAAGCACCGCACCTTGGTTTCATCATTAACCAAATCAGCCAAAAATGTCG
>JBAXTQ010000239.1:0-5729 GCA_037130115.1 Methylococcaceae bacterium | reverse complement strand
ATTATAATGAAATTCTACCCTAAATTGGTAAAGCATTCTTCGGAAATCACCTAAAATGATTGATTCGTGCGCTGCATGGACGCAGGCACTAATCAATCAAGCCGGGCACTCAACTATTTTCTTTATCTGATTGAACCCGTTGATTCCGTGTTATAGAATCTTAACCAAAGTAGCAACTACTCCTATTGCAACGACCATTAACCCGCCTAATTTAATAATCATGCGCTGTTCCAGTTGCAGGAATCGAGCATCCATTTTCTCATTTAATCGATCTTCCATTTGCTTTAGGTCTTCACGAGTAGCAACTTCTTTCAAATTCAACTCAAAAACTTCAGCCAGCGCCTCTGCTTCAGCCTCTGCTATTCGTGACTCAGCTCCTGCCGCTTTTAGCCTATTGGCATACTTTAATGCATCAAATGTAATTGCGACCATAACCAAATATTCATCAAAAATCTCTAAAGACGAAGTATAGCACAACAAAAATCTCCATTGATTGCTAACCCCTGTTATTTTGTTGGCTATGTAATAAACCGTGATCTACCCTGTTTTTCACATAGACAAGCCCAAAGCGATTAAGGCTGTTTAACTGTTTAATGTGGGTACAAAAACTGGCATGCAACCAATAGATTCAACTTAAAGATGCAAATATACTTGATTAAAAAGGGATGCGCCCCCTTTAATGCGAATAAATACGGAGCGGATCCTATATGAACCCATCGATTATTATGAGTTGCAAATCACGTCACGCTTTGGAGAAAAATTAAATAGCAGTAAAGATTTTAAAAAGCAAAGAAACCATTCCAGCGACAAGAAAACCTAACATCCATTTTAAAATTGTAATTTCTGCTTTTATTAAAGATAAATCCTGATCAATTTTATTAAAACGGCTATCGTAATCTGCCATTGTTTTGGCGGCAGCTCTAGCTTTTTCCTCAGATGCACCAGCATCTTTTAATGCATCATAGAGTTCAGCTATCATTGTACTCATTACAATATTACTCCTTATACTTAAAATCAAAATTGATTATAGGGTTATAAAAATCTTTAGTCACTATTATTTAAAATAGTCTTTAGCAAGGGTGCGCATTGCGCACCACAACAATGCCGGAGAAAGAAGCCCAATAAGCTCCAGCAAGAAAACAATAATAGATTGTGATGCAAATAAAATTATTCGGTAGCAACGGCTTTTGGTGCGCAATGCGCACGCCCCAAAGCTGTACCGCCGCCAAATACCAATTTAAACGGCGACGTATCAATAACCGTAATGGCGGCAAGCGCTTTAACAACGTACCAATCTTTTTCTACCAAAGCGGGACTGGGTAAATCGTAAAAATCTTGAACTTCCAATAATTCTTGAAGCGTCGGTTTATCGGTCAAGAATAAGCTCCGATTTTCCGTAATGCAGTTGCCTTGAAAAACGTCCTTTTACGCGTAAAACCGGATTAACCGGCACTTGTGTCGAGTTGCCTGCGTTATAGTCAAGTTCGGCTTCAGTGGATTCCCAATCGACGCCCAACTTGGTGAGGGCTTGGCGTACAGCACCCGAAAAACCGTTCTGGCTATAAAGAATGGCTCTACCGGTTAATTGTGATTGCACCGCTCGGCCATAAACCCCATAACCCAGTTTTACCAAGCGTCCTTCGCGTACCAGATGTCGCAACACGCGTAATACTTGATCTTCATCACTTAGATCAGAGAATTCACGAGGCAAAAACACATCATCCGTTTGATTTTTTATGCGTTCTTCAACTTTTTGCCGTAATGTTGGTTGGCGACTCATGACTCTTTTCCTTACAAAAACCCGACACTCATAATAAGCATAAACCCTACAACTATCAAGTGGTGTTTATTTAAGATTGACCTCTAGCGCCTCAAATCTTTAAAGCTGTCCTTGGTTAATACCGTACCACCGCGACTAAACAGGCTTTCTACGCCTTTTTCTTCGGATTTATCAATAATGCTGTTAATGGCCACTTCCAGTAAGTGTCGATAGTGACTCATATCTTTACCTTGTTCAGTATCTTGCTGAAATAAGTTAATGGCCTTAGGGTCTGGATGTTGCCAGCTTAAGCCTTGTTTTTTGAGTATATCCAGTATCTTTTTGGCTTGGGTAAAGTGGTATTTAACGGTGCCGGCATCACTGATATGTTATAAATAATAAGGTGCCAAGGCATAAGAAGCATCCTGTATTGGTGCATAGGTATCTACACAAGTCGTCATCCCGGCATGGACTGCCGGGATCCAGTCGCCATGGATGGCATTCGTAATGCATCCAATTAGTAAGTACTCACCTCCCCCTTTGAAAAAGGGGGGAGAGCAAAGCGAGGGGGCAGAGGGGGATTTATCTAATAAAATCTCCCCTAACCCCTCTTTGTTAAAGAGGGGGACTGAATAACTACTCCAATTATTGATTTTTATACGCGATTTTATTGGATGCAGTGCCATATCGATGAGTACATCCTTGATAATTATTCAAGCCCCCTCTTTTCAAAGAGGGGCTTGAATATTTTCAGCAATTCAGGAAAAACATATTTATTCAGTAGCTGCGGTTTTTGGTGCGCGATGCACCCTTACCACTGTGGGCAGTAAGACTGTGTCAAAGTACGAGGCGAGCCAATTGCAAAAATAGCAACTATAAAAGTAAATAAAAATCACTTTTTAATTCTTTTGTAACAATTATTTAGTATAATAAAACCATTAAAGCTAATAATGCTATTACGTTATGAAGCGTGCTTTTTTGTTAAATGACAACCCCAAAAAAACATTAACAAACAGTTCAGCTCAAAAACACATAATAAATTTTTGTACCTTTCGCAGACAACCCCTTGTTTTTTATGACCGCAACCCGTTTAAACAACAGCGAATGGAAACCATGCGTTTTGAATATATGCAAATTGGCGTAACGGCATAACAAAAACATGAAAATACTGGTTACCGGCACCGCAGGTTTTATTGGCTCTTACGTGGTTCAACGCTTACTGGAAAGAGGCGATGAAGTCGTAGGACTTGACAACATAAATGACTATTACGATGTCAACCTTAAACACGGTCGCCTGGAAAAAGCCGGTATTAAAAAAGACCAACTGGCTTGGTATAAATTTGTACAAAGCGATAAGTATCCCAATTACCGCTTTATTCAAATGAATTTGGAAGACAAACAAGCCATACAAATGCTGTTTGCTAATGAGAAATTTGACAGGGTTTGTCATTTAGCTGCACAAGCGGGTGTACGTTATTCCATTGAAAATCCATACACCTACATTCAAAGTAATATTGATGGTTTTTTAAATGTCTTGGAAGCTTGCCGCTGGAATAACGTAGAACATTTAGTTTATGCCAGCTCCAGCAGTGTTTATGGTTTAAACGGAAAACTACCCTTTTCAGAAAAAGATTCAATCGCGCATCCGGTAAGCCTTTATGCAGCGACAAAAAAAAGCAATGAATTAATGGCCCACGCTTACAGCCATCTTTATAACTTATCGACCACCGGCTTACGGTTTTTCACCGTCTATGGCTCTTGGGGACGACCTGATATGTCACCGTTTTTGTTTACAGACGCCATTTTAAATGACCGGCCTATAAACGTATTTAATAACGGCGAAATGCTGCGCGACTTTACCTATATTGACGACATCATAGAAGGCGTCATTCGCTGCATAGACAAAGTCGCTTTGCCCGTTACGGAATGGGATGCACAAAACCCCGACCCAAGCAGCTCTTTGGCTCCCTATCGACTTTATAATATTGGTAACTCGTCCCCTGTTAAATTAATGGACTTTATTCAGGCAATAGAATCAGCGTGCGGAAAAGAAGCGGTAAAAAACTATCTACCCATGCAACCAGGCGATGTCTATCAAACCAATGCAGATACAACCGCGTTAGAGCAAGATATGGGCTATAAACCGGCCAAAAATCTTTATGAAGGTATTAAAGAAACCGTAGAGTGGTTTAAAGAATATTACAAATTACAGTAATTTATATGTAATTATTCAGCCCCCCTCTTTGAAAAAAGGGGGGGGGGGGGGGTAAGATGTCATCGAATTGTAAATATTTTCGCTGTCTTTCCAACCTTTATTACGGCTGACTTATCGTATGAAACCGGAACAACTGCCGAACTTAAACTTATGGTTAAAAAACCGTTAACAGAAATAATCTCACATAAATGTTATCGAGGTTTTTGGACAGACTATGATCATTTGCTTACTTTAAAAAATTATTTAGGTACAAAAGTATGAAAATTCGTGTTTTTACTGACTTTAGATTTACAGCAAATACAACGCCTACCGGTGTTGGTAAGCATATTTTTCAAATGGCGCAAGGTTTAGCTAATAATACTAGCAACCAAGTATCTATTTTGGCCACCAAGGATCAAATGGGTCAAGCAGAAGCGTTTTCAAAGCAATTAAGTTTAAATGCACCCCTTACACAACTGCCTTTACCTTGGAAAGCGGCAGACGCACTGTGGACATTGACCGGTGGCAAGGCGGTTGATAATTATTGCTCGGATACAGATTGGGTCTATTGCCCAAAAAATGATTTTATTCCACTACGAAAAACTAAATTAGCTATTACTATTCATGGTGCACATGAATTAGATCCGCAAATGTCCCAATCCAATGATATTGCATCCCGCCTTAATCGAATGCGCAGAAAAATGACGTATTTACGAATTGTCTCCCGTGCAGACCTAATCTTAACCGTATCAAATTTTCTTAAAGAACAAATTATTGATTGGTTTGATTGCGATGAAAAAAAAATAATCGTCGTTGGCAATGGCGTTGAGCAAAACTATTTTGACGTCGCTCAAAAACCGGCAGGTATTTCCGGGTACGCAACCGATAAGCCCTATTTACTTAGCATAGGTGGCTTAAACGCGATTGATGGTGGCGATAATATTCTTAATGTCGCACAACACTTAAAAAAGACATGTCCTGAACTAATAATACGTGTTGCAGGTAATCAGCACGAACCCAAATTGTTGGCCATCGCTGAAAAACTTGATAACGTTGAATTACTGGGCTATGTACCCAAAGAGCAACTGGCACCATTGATGCGTGATGCACTGGCATTGTTGTTTTTAACAAGATACGAAACTTTTGGCATAGCCGCTATTGAAGCGATGGCAGCTGGCACACCCGTTATAACCTCTGGAGGGACTGCGGTACCGGAAACGATTGGCGATGCCGGACTTTATGTTTCGTTGGATGCCATGGAAGTGAATGAAACCATCGTTAAACTTATCAATGATCCTCAGTTATATGAAGTTATGCGAAATAAAGGCTTTGAAAGAGCACAGCACTTTACATGGAATGCCTGTGTAGATAGATTACATTCGGCACTGCTGCATCACAGTTAATAAAGTAATACTTACCATTCGCTATTAAAATCCGATAAAAAATTAATTATTTTTCAAGCAATATCAATATGTTAAGACAAATCAATTGAGAATCAATTAGCTATAAAATTACTTTAAAATCAAGCTGCTACAAAATAAGCTAAAAACATCATGTCCACGCACGTATTTCATTCGAGAGGCAAACGAGATGCTGGCATGAAAAAATCATCATAACATTTCCAGTAAAAGTTAATTCATTGATTTTTTTGATTTTTAATTAATTATTTAAGATTTCTTAAGGGCGAATAGTGAGTAATAGGTAATTATTCTTGTTGCTTTAGGTGATTTCTGGGAAAGAACTTACCTATACACTTGCAGATAAATAAATCCCAAG
>JBAXTQ010000238.1:0-5737 GCA_037130115.1 Methylococcaceae bacterium | reverse complement strand
AGTAAAACCGCTTTAGCTGTTGTGCAGGCAATAGCTGAAGCGATTGCACTCCAGTGGTAGTAGGGTGTCGCATCGCGCACCTCATAGACATCAACTTAAGACATTTCACCACGAAGACACGAAGATTTTTCTTTGGTTTTTCTTCGTGAACTTCGTGTCTTCGTGGTGAATTAATATCTTTAAGGGATGAAAATCGTATTAGCCCAGCATGTTATCCAAAAACATCATAATAATGAAGCCAATCATCAAAGCAAAGGTTGCATAACGTGAACGCCCGTCCGAATGCGTTTCGGGGATAATCTCTTCACTGATAACAAAGAGCATGGCACCGGCGGCAAAACCCATGGCAATCGGTAAAATAGGTTCAAAAGCCGTCACCATGGTAATGCCCAGCAAACCACCCACCGGTTCAACCAGGCCCGTTAAGGTGGCGATACCGACCGCTTTCCATTTATTGTAACCCAAACCTACCAAGGGCAAGGCAACAGCCAAACCTTCAGGAATATTTTGCAAAGCGATGGCGATTGCCAGAACGATGCCGTTTTTCATTTCGCCAGAACCAAAACTAACACCCACAGACATGCCTTCAGGAAAATTGTGGATGGTGATGGCAATAATGAACAGCCAGACTTTTTTTAAGGAAGACAATTGCACATCTGAAATTGAATCAAAATGCACATGCGGCAGTTGGCGGTCAGCGTAATGCAAAAACGCGGCACCTATCAACATGCCGATGGAAACAACATAGATGCCTTTCCCCGGCCAAATCAAATTACCGTAAGTGATACCAGGTACCAGCAGGGAAAATGCAGTCGCCGCCAACATAACACCGGCCGCCGCCCCCAACATGCTGTTAAATAAATTGCGTGAGATATTCTTAAAAAACAAAGCAGGTAAAGCACCCACGCCGGTAGCCAGACCCGCTAAAATACTGGCAAAAAAACCGACAACAACAATCTTGCCAAAAGCTGCATACAAAAAACCAAAAAAGACCAACTGTGATAATAAAAACAAGCCTGCCAAGGTTGCCCAGCGTTTGATTGGCGGCATTGCCAGCAATTTTTGATAATAGTCGCTATCTTTTATCCGGCTTGTTTTGACTTCAAAATAGTATTGCAATTTTGAAATTGTTCTCGTTGTTATTGTCATAATGACTTACCTGTGTCAGCAGTTGTTAGTAGTTGCATGGCATTATAGCCAAATCCCCATTTTTATGCGGTTATTATGTTGGGCTGTTAAGCAACGAAGTTTAGTAGGGTGCGCATCGCGCACCAGAACCATGCCAGAAAAACAAACCTAATAGGCACCCGATAGAAAACAATAATAGATTTTGGTGCAAATAAAACCGTTTAGTGGCTACGATTTTAGGTGCGCGATGCGCACCCTACTATTTGAAGTGTCTCTCCTGGTTTCGGGCTTTATGTTGTTATTGTTGGATGGTTGGTTTTTCAAAAATCAAACGTTTACTATTCGTTTTTTAAGTCCGCAACGACTTGATAAATTGATTAACATCCGCTTTGTCAAAGTGCCAGCCCAGCTCTTTTCGGGTTTCAGGATGGTATAAAACAGGGATGCGTATTGCATAGTTTTCTTGCCATTGTTCTTGCTCGGCAATATCTATCATTTCAATCGTGATGCCAGGATTGTCGGGCAAGCAAGCATTGACAAGCTGCTCTGCTTGTTCACAAAGATGGCAACCGGATGTCCCCAAAAGCAGTAATTGAAGCATTAATGCTTGGTCACTTTATCAAGATAACCCATTAACAGGGCCGAGATGACAAACGTCAAATGGACAAGGACAAACCACATGATTTTGTCATTCTCAACGATCTCAATATTCATGAATATTTTTAGCAAATGGATGGATGATATGGCGACTATGGATGCCGCCACTTTCATCTTTAGCGATCCATAATCATGAGTGCCCAGCCAATCGAGCTTCTCTGTTTCCTCGCTAATATTCAGGCGTGACACAAAGTTTTCATAACCGCTGAACATCACAATAACAATCAAGTTGCCAACCAGGGTAAGGTCAATTAATGACAGCAATTTTAACACTAACTGGGACTCGTCAAGCTCCAGGATAAACGGAATAAAATGATAAAGTTCTTGAAAAAACTTGATAAAAAGCGCCACCAAGGTGAGGCTTAAACCCATGTATATCGGTGCCAGCAGCCAACGACTGGCATACATCAAGCGTTCCATTGAATAGCTTGCTTTTTGTGGTAATGACATGGGTTTTTTCCTTAATGGTGTAAATGTGCAGCCAACCAGCGTTCAGCCACTTCTTCGGCAATATTTTTACGTTTGGCGTAATCCTGTAATTGGTCTCTATCTATTTTTCCAACATTAAAATACTGTGAATCAGGATGGGAAAAATACCAGCCACTAACCGCCGATGCCGGATACATGGCATAACTTTCGGTGAGTTCTATGCCGGTATTTTCAGTTACCTTAAGCAATTCAAACAATTTGCCTTTCTCGGTATGATCAGGACAGGCAGGGTAACCCGGTGCCGGACGTATGCCTTGATAAGCTTCGTTTATTAACTGCTCGGGTTCATAACTTTCCTCTTCGGCATAACCCCAATAGTTTTTCCTGACCACTTGATGCATATATTCTGCAAACGCTTCGGCCAATCTGTCCGCCAGTGCTTTGAGCATAATCGAGCTGTAATCATCGTGATCTTGCTCAAATTGCTGCAATTTTTCTTCGATACCAATGCCGGTGGTGACAGCAAAAGCACCGATATAATCCGCTTTACCACTGGCTTTGGGCGCAATAAAATCAGACAAACAATAATTGGGTCGCCCCGGCGCTTTAATATTTTGCTGGCGCAAATGGTGCAAAGTTTCCAGCTTTGTCTTGCGAGTATCATCGGTGTAAACGACCACATCATCACCGTCGCTGTTGGCCGGAAAAAAACCGACCACGGCTCTTGCGGTTAACCATTTTTCGTTGATGATTTTTTTCAGCATCACTTGCGCTTCTTCAAACAACTGTCTGGCTTCAACACCGACCACTTCATCATTGAGTATTTTTGGATAACTACCGGCCATTTCCCAAGTTTGAAAAAACGGTGTCCAGTCGATATAGCCTGCCAGCGTTTCCAGAGGAAAGCGATCCAGGACTTTGATGCCTAAAAATGACGGTTTAACAGGTTCGTAACGTCCCCAGTTAAACTTGTTACGCCGGGCATCTTCCAGTGAGTGTTGTTTGGTTTTCGCTTCACGGCCTTTGTGGCGCTCCCTGACTTCTTCGTATTCATCACGCACGCCTTTAATAAAGTCAGCCTTTAACTCGGTGCTTAACAAGTTACTGGCCACGCCGACACCGCGTGACGCATCGGTTACATAAATCGTTGGACCTTGATAATGCGGTTCAATTTTTACGGCGGTATGCGCCCGAGAGGTGGTAGCGCCGCCAATCATTAACGGAATGGTAAAACCTTGACGCTGCATTTCTTTAGCGACATGCACCATTTCATCAAGGGATGGAGTAATCAAGCCGCTTAATCCAATAATATCGACCTTTTCCAGACGTGCCGTTTGCAAAATCTTTTCGGCCGGCACCATAACGCCTAAATCAATCACCTCATAGTTGTTACATTGCAAGACCACGGCAACGATATTTTTACCAATGTCATGCACGTCGCCTTTTACGGTCGCCATGAGGATTTTACCGTTGGTTTGCCGCTCGTTTCCGGCTTTGTCGGCTTCCATAAACGGCATCAAATAAGCGACGGCTTTTTTCATGACCCGTGCTGATTTAACCACTTGGGGCAAGAACATTTTTCCTTCGCCAAACAAATCACCCACGACATTCATGCCATCCATTAATGCTCCTTCGATGACATGCAAGGGTCTTTCGGCTTCCTGTCTTGCCTGTTCGGTATCTTCGTCAATGTAATCGGTAATGCCTTTAACCAGCGCGTGTTCCAAACGTTTACTGACCGGCCATTCACGCCATTCCAGATTTTCCTGCTTGACTTCACTGCTGCTGCCATCACCCCGGTATTTTGCCGCCAGTTCCAGTAACTTGTCGGTGCCGCTGCCATCGTGGCGATTTAACACCACATCTTCAACGGCATTTCGCAAATCTTCGGGTATATCGGCATAAATGGCCAACTGACCGGCGTTAACAATCCCCATCGACATACCGGCCTTAATGGCGTGGTATAAAAACACCGCATGGATGGCTTCGCGCACCGGATTATTACCGCGAAATGAAAAAGACACGTTGGACACGCCACCGGAAATCAGTGCGTAAGGTAAGGTTCTTTTAATCTCGTGCGTGGCTTCAATAAAATCCAGGCCGTAATTATTGTGTTCGTCAATACCGGTGGCAATGGCGAAAATATTGGGATCAAAAATAATATCTTCAGGCGGAAAATCAACCTGTTCAGTCAGGATTTTATAAGCCCGCTGACATATTTCTATTTTTCTGGTTTTGGTATCCGCCTGCCCTTCTTCATCAAAGGCCATAACGATCACGGCCGCGCCGTAACGACGCACAAGTTTGGCGTGCTTGATAAAAGCGGCTTCGCCTTCTTTAAGCGAAATGGAATTCACCACGCCTTTGCCCTGGATACATTTAAGACCGGCTTCCAAAATATCCCATTTAGAAGAATCCAGCATAATCGGCACTTTGGCGATATCCGGTTCAGAGGCAATCAGCATCAAAAAGCGCACCATCGCTTCTTTGGATTCCAACATGCCTTCGTCCATGTTGATGTCGATAATTTGGGCACCATTCTCAACCTGCTGCTTGGCAACGTCCAACGCCGTTTCAAAATCACCTTCGATAATCAATCGCTTAAATGCAGCGGAACCGGTTACATTGGTTCGTTCGCCAACATTAACAAACAGGCTGTCTGCGCCAATAGACATGGGCTCAAGACCCGCCAGCCGACATTTTTTTTCAATCTCGGGAATCATGCGCGGCGGATGCATTTGCACGGCCTCAACAATGGCTTTAATGGTGGCCGGTGAAGTGCCGCAACAGCCGCCGATAATATTCAAATAGCCGCTACGCGCCCAATCCGCCAATTCATTGGCCATTTGTTCGGGTGTCTCATCATATTCACCAAACTCATTAGGCAGGCCGGCATTGGGATGAGCGGAAACATGAGTATCAGCAATGCTTGATAATTCAGCGATGTATTGACGCAGTTCGGTTGCTCCCAAGGCGCAGTTGAAACCGAAAGAGATGGGTTGAACATGTTTTAATGAATTCCAAAAAGCTGCAACGGTTTGTCCTGACAGCGTTCTGCCTGATGCGTCAGTAATGGTGCCGGAAATCATGACCGGTAATTTGTAGCCGATGAGTTCAAAATAATTTTCAATTGCAAAAATGGCGGCCTTCGCATTAAGCGTATCAAAAACGGTTTCAATCAATATAATGTCTGCGCCGCCATCAATCAGGCCACGCGCGGCTTCTGTGTAGGCAACAACCAATTGGTCAAAGGAGATATTTCTAAAGCCGGGGTCATTGACATCGGGTGACATTGAAGCCGTACGATTGGTAGGCCCCAAGACGCCGGCAACAAAGCGCGGTTTATCGGGGGTTTTTTGGGTGTATTCATCGGCAGCCTGTTTGGCTACACGGGCCGACTTAAGGTTAATTTCGTAGGCTAACGATTCCATTCGGTAATCAGCCATGGCAATGCTGGTTGAATTGAAGGTGTTGGTCTCAACAATATCAGAACCCGCTTCAAAATAAGCCGAGTGTATGGCTT
>JBAXTQ010000237.1:0-5791 GCA_037130115.1 Methylococcaceae bacterium | reverse complement strand
GGAGCGTGGGAACTAGGCGTATCTTGGGAGGATATTTTCTGCGTGCTGCCAAAGTCAAGCCTTGCGGGCTTGTCCCGCCTTAAGTAGGTAGCCAATAAATCTAATCTGGCCTTCCGTGAATGAATGACCATTTCTATATCTCGGCGTTTTTATGCGATTCTTCGTATTGCTTCCTGGCTTGTTGTTTAATTTCTTCCATATTAAGAGCACCTGCGGTTCCACTATTAATGCCTTCTTGCCATAATGCCCTTAATTCGGTTGCGCTTCGTTCATTTAGACTTTGCTTAATTTTCCAGTCACGCAAAGCTTCACGAATAACTTCACTCGTTGATGCGTAATAGCCGTCAGTTACGGCGTTTCTTACTAAAGATGCTAAATCGGGAGTTAGGGCAATGCTTATTTTTTCAATGGTTGACATAATTTAAACCCGGAAAAATGCTAATGGTATGACTAAGTATGACTACTTTTTGATGGTAACATCAATCTATTTTTAATTTGTCCGGGAATTTAACAAGAAATCAGTTTTTACCGACTCACCGCAGCCAAACACTCAGCGTCATTATGCAGCGGGTTATTAATTCGGGTGGTGATCGGGGTTAGCTGCATCGCCTTATAACCATCGGCGGCTAAAAAATCAGCCATCTCGACAGCGGTGTTTGTTTTGTCCAGCCAGCGGTCATAAAAATCAGGGGTGATAATAACCGGCATTCGGTCATGGATGGGCGCTATTTTAGCGTTGGCAGCGGTAGTTATAATGGTGGAGGAATAAACGGTTTCTTGCTGGTGTTCCCAATGCTCCCAAAGCCCTGCAAAAGCAAACAAGGCAGATGCCGGTTGATGAATATGGTAGGGGTGTTTGCCGGTTTCCGTGCTTTGCCATTCAAAAAATCCGGTCGCAGGAATCAGGCAACGTCGCTGTTGATAAGCCTTCCTAAAGGACGGTTTTTCTGTTAACGTTTCCGCTCTGGCATTGATCAAATGACTGGCTATTTTACGGTCTTTGCTCCAGAAAGGTATCAATCCCCAGTGCAAATTGACGGCTTTGTTGCTGCCATCTTCCAGCCTTACGACCGTGATTATTTTTTGTCCGGGTGGAATATTATAGTCAGGTTGATAATCAGCCAAGCACGGCAAGCAAAAATGCTCCATAATCTGCGTCTTTGTTGCGATTAAGTTAAAACGTCCACACATAAATGCACCCTGAACTTGATAAACTGGAAAAAACCTTTAAGCCGTCGATTCTAACAAAAATTAATGACCCGCTGCTGGATGAATATCAACTTGAATTATGGATGAAACGTGATGATTTGCTACATCCCGTTATTTCCGGAAATAAATGGCGCAAACTTAAATACAGCCTTGATCACGCACTGTCTTTAGGTGCTGATACGCTTATTAGTATGGGTGGCTCTTATTCAAATCATTTACACGCACTGGCTTATACAGGTAAACTTTTAGGTTTAAAAACGCAGGGCTTTATTCGCGGCGAGCAAACCGACACATTAACGCCCACTTTACTGGATTTACAAAACTGGGGCATGGAACTTACCTTTATCTCCCGCTCTGCTTATAGAGACCTGCGGCACTATAAAGGCTGTCATGATTTACCCGGCTTAAAACCGGGGCAATACTGGTTGCCGGAAGGCGGGGCACAAGCATTGGCGTTAAAAGGTGTCGCAGAACTGGTTAACGAAATAGCTATCCCTTATGACCTTCTCTGTGTACCCTGTGGCACCGGAGCAACGTTAGCGGGTATTATTGATACCGTTCCCAAGTCAGTATCTGTATTGGGTTTTGCGGCTTTAAAAAATGCCGGATTTTTAAAGACTGATGTTGAAGCCTTATTACCACGACCCAACACCAACTGGCAGATTAACCTGGACTATCATTTTGGTGGTTTTGCCGCAACGACACCTGAACTGATGGCCTTTATTACCGATTTTGAATACAAAACCAACATCCCTCTTGAACCTGTTTATACCGGAAAAATGATGTACGCACTTTACGATTTGATAACAAAACACACGTTTAAACCCGGCCTGCGACTTATCGCTGTCCATACCGGCGGCTTACAGGGAAACCGAGGATTTACAGCATGAAACGCTTGTTGGAACCCGAGTTAATGGAAGATGAAAGTCAGGTAAAAGCCTACGCCGAGGCCGATTTTGAAGTGCCGCACAATGACTTTATACAACAACTAAAAACCTTTATTGATGATCCGAAATTTAGCGGTACCGCACTGGATTTAGGCTGTGGCCCCGGCGATATCAGTTGCCGCTTTGCCAACGCCTTTCCTTTAAGTAAACTCCATGCGCTTGATGGCTCAGAGTCGATGTTGGCTTATGCAAAATCTGCTTTGCCGCCTGATTTGGCAGACAGGATAAGCTTTATAAAAGGTTTGTTGCCTGATGTCATATTACCGCAACCTGGCTATGAGATAATCTTTAGTAATAGTCTGTTGCATCATTTGCCCGATCCGCAGGTACTTTGGCAGACCATAAAAAAATATTCCCGGCCGGGTACGCGCATCATCATTATGGATTTATTGCGCCCCGCCAACGTTAAGTCAGCGCAAATGATGGTCGATAATTATGCCGCCAATGAACCCGAGATTCTGCAACGGGATTTTTATCATTCTTTACTGGCCGCTTTTAGCCTAAAAGAAATTAATGCACAGTTGGCGCTGGCAGATTTAAGTTTAGACTTGCATACCCAAAAAATCAGTGACCGACATGTTTTTATCACCGGCATTATACCCGATAGTTTAAGGAAAGAAATGGACATAACCGCAACTGAAGAACCCATAAACCTCAAAAAACCAGAGCTTTATATTAATCGCGATCTGAGCTTGCTGGAATTTAACAAACGGGTTTTGGCACAGGCAAAAAATGAATCTGTACCCCTGCTCGAAAGGCTTAATTACCTGTGCATCTCCTGTTCAAATCTGGATGAGTTTTTTGAGGTTCGTGTTGCCAGCGTACTGGAAATGGTCGCTATTGATCCTAAAGCCATTGGCCCTGATGGCTTAACGCCCAAAGAACAGTTGGAACAAATTTCCATTCATGCCCATAAACTGGTCGATGAACAATATCAGGTGCTTAATGATATTTTGATCCCCAAGCTTAATGATGAAAATATTCGCTTTGTACGCCGTAATGATTGGACTGAAGCGCAACATAAATGGCTGTCTGATTATTTTAATGATGAGTTATTGCCCATTTTAACGCCGGTAGGACTTGATTCCGCCCACCCTTTTCCGCGTATTCTCAACAAAAGTTTAAATTTTATTATTTCCCTCACCGGAAAAGATGCTTTTGGCAGAAATAGCGGACGGGCTATTTTACAAGCGCCCAGAGCCTTGCCGCGCGTGATTCAATTACCCGTTGACGAAACCCAAAGCGGCCCGGCTGATTTTGTGTTTTTGTCCTCCATTATTCATGCCTTTGTCAGTGAATTGTTTCACGGGATGACGGTTAAAGGCTGCTATCAATTTAGGGTTACCCGGAACAGTGATTTCTTTGTCGATGATGATGCCATCGACGATTTATTACTGGCTGTTCAAGGCGAACTGGCGATGCGTAATTATGGTGATGAAGTGCGCCTGGAAATAGATGGCGCGTGCCCTGATGACACCGTAAGCTTTTTACTGGAGCGGTTTGAACTCGGCAGGGATCGGTTATTTTTAGTCGATGGGCCGGTCAATCTAAACCGGATTCAAGAAATCAACAACCTCGTTGATCGACCCGACCTCAAGTTCCCCCCTTTTAAACCCAGAGTTCCAGCACTACTGGGGCGGAACAAAGATATCTTTGCCGCGATTAAACGCCACGATATTTTATTGCACCACCCGTTTGAATCGTTCTCGCCGGTCGTTGAATTTTTACGTCAAGCGGCCGCATCACCCGAAGTATTGGCTATTAAACAGACACTCTACCGTGCCGGTGCCGATTCGCCCATCGTTGCCGCGTTAATACGGGCCGCACGCGCAGGCAAAGAAGTGACGGTTGTCATTGAATTAAGGGCACGATTTGATGAAAAAGCCAATATTGATTTAGCCTCCAAATTACAAGAAGCGGCTGTTCATGTTGTGTACGGCGTTGTGGGCTATAAAACCCACGCCAAAATGTGCCTGATCTTACGGCGCGAAGGCAAAGAATTACGCAATTATGTGCATTTGGGCACCGGTAACTACCATCCCAAAACAGCTCAACTTTACACCGATTACGGCCTGTTTTCCTGTAATAAAGAATTGGGCGAAGATGTCAGGCGCGTCTTTGCACAACTTACCAGCTTGGGCAAGGTGACCAAATTAAATAAACTGCTACAGTCACCCTTTACCCTGCACACCGGAATACTTGAAAAAATCGAACGGGAAATAACCCACGCCAAAAATGGCAAACCCGCAAAAATTATTATTCAAGTCAATGCTATTGTTGAAGAGAAATCCATACGCGCACTTTACCGTGCCTCACAAGCCGGCGTTGAAGTTAAACTAATCGTCCGGGGCATTTGCTGTCTAAGACCCGGAATACCGGGTGTTTCTGAAAATATAGAAGTGCGTGCCATTATCGGACGCTTTTTGGAACATGCGCGAATTTATGCGTTTGCCAATGACGGCAATCAAGAAGTTTATGCCTCCAGCGCCGATTTAATGAATCGCAACATGTTCCGGCGCGTGGAAATTTGCTTCCCCATTGAAAGTAAACGACTCTATAACCGCATACTGCACGACCTTGATTTGTATTTAAAAGACAATACGCAAGCCTGGCTGTTACAACCCGATGGTTGTTATCTTCAGTTATTAAACGTAACCAATGAAGAACCCGTCCAAGCCCAATCGGTTATTTTAAATGAGTTGCAGGCATCCTAATGGATAGCATCAGTGAGATAGCCCAATTAGGTGCAACAGTGCTGCGCCTAAAAGCGGCTGCGGTAACCGATAGTCAAAGCACTGAAATACAGCAACTGATTAAAACCCTGCAAGACACCCTGGCTTCAACGCAGGGTGTCGGTATTGCTGCGCCTCAAATTAGCGAATCAAAGCAAGTGATCATTATTGCCTCGCGCCCTTCCCCACGTTACCCTAACGCGCCACTGATGGAACCCACGGTAATGATTAATCCTGCTTATGAAGCACTGTCTGATATAACAGAAAAAGACTGGGAGGGTTGCTTAAGCATTCCAGGCATTCGGGCTTTAGTACCCCGCTATACAGACATACACATCACCTATAGCAATGAACAAGGCGCTGTAGTAGAAGCCAAGCTGGAAGGCTTCGTTGCACGGGTTTTTCAACATGAATTTGATCATCTGGAAGGCAAGGTTTATCTGGATCGGGTTGAAAATAACCGCGATATTGTTGCCGAAAGCGAATATTTTAAAATGGTTGGTGCTTCCACTGAATAGGTATTGTGCCTTTAAGTTAAGCGCCTCGGCAAGATAAACCGTTGGCTGAGCGGAGCCGCGTTGGCTGAGCGGAGCCGAAGCCAGCAAAATTGCTTCGACTTCGCTCAGCGAACGGCTTAACTTAACGGCATTGGAGCCCAAGTTGTTTAAAAGACGGGAGTGCAATCGCTTTAGCTATTGCCTGCAAAACAGCTAAAGCGGTTTTACTCCAACTCACTCGCTTTATTTTTTGTGGCTTTCGTGATTTTCGTGAACAAACTGATTTTTTTATAGAGGTGCTACTTAGTAGTTAATTTTATACGCGAAAGTGTGTAAAATTGAAAAATATGAATACCTATAGACCGAATGAATTTGCAAAGCTAATAGCCAAAACTACCAAAACTTT
>JBAXTQ010000236.1:0-5864 GCA_037130115.1 Methylococcaceae bacterium | reverse complement strand
TACCCAAATAATACCTATCCATCAACATCAAGATCATCATCCGACAAAATGCGCCGTAAGTATTCACCTCCCCCTTTGAAAAAGGGGGAGAGCATGGCGAGGGGGCAGAGGGGGATTTATATAATAAAATCTCCCCTAACCCCTCTTTGTCAAAGAGGGGGACTGAATAATTACAACTGGTACGGCAAAGAAGTCGTTAAAGTTGATAGGTGGTTTGCTTCGTCTAAAACATGCTCTTGCTGTGGATGGAAGAATGACGGGTTAACTTTAGCGGATAGAATTTTTGAGTGCAAGGCGTGCGGTCTGGTTTTAGACCGGAATTTAAACGCAAGTGCCAATATTTTAGAAGAAGCACTACGAGTTAATAGTGCTATACGAACGCAGAGCGGGCAGAAGACTTTCACTGTTAGTCCGTCAAAGCAGCCTGTGTTGAAGCGTTTAGAGAATCATGGTTTTCTATGAAACTTATAACTATAAGTCAGTTTATTCAGAAAAACAGGGCCCTAGGGTGCTGCCCTTAAAATCCGTGAGCGCCTTGATACCAACCAGTGAACGCAATCATGCACAATAAAACCTTTGCATTTTCCCGCTACGTTTGGCTGACGGTAGGTCTGTTTGTTATCCTCGTCACTGTCTTTGGCAGTTACGCCTGGTCGGAAAAGCAGATTGACCGTGCCAATGACCTGCGCTACCAAGCTTATTTGCTGGTCGACGAGTTGCGACAGTCTTCGGACGATCTTACCAGAATGGCACGGTCGTATGTGGTGACCGGCGATCCTGTCTACAAAGCAAACTATCAGGCTATTCTGGATATACGTGACGGGAAGAAGCCACGGCCAGTCGGGTATCAGGCTGTTTACTGGGATCTTGTGCTGAAGGGGCAAATACCAGACGTCGGCAGCGGATCAGCCATCCCGCTGTTGGAGCTGATGCGGGAGGCCGGATTTTCCGTAGAGGAGTTCAGTAAACTCGCGGAGGCCAAAGCCCATTCTGACGAATTGACTGCCACCGAATTTGAGGCGATGCGGCTGGCTGAAACTACCGGCCCCCAGGCTGAGGCCAACCGGGCCAAAGCCCGCTTGATGCTGTATGGTGACCAGTACCATCAGTACAAGGCCGCCATCATGCAACCCATCAATGAGTTCTATCAGCTGATGGAAAAGCGTACGCTCAATGCCCTTCAGGCTACTATAGATCAGGCCATGCTATTGCGGTACGTGTTTGTCGTATTGGGATTGATGCTGATGTTAATGCTTTGGCGGATAAATAATAGCCTGCACGTAATCCTGGGAAGTTCTCTTGATGAAGTCTATGAGCGTATCGCCCAAATCGGCAGCGGCGATTTTTCGTCCGCCATTCCGGTCGCAGGCGGTATGAAAAACAGCGTATTGGGTTGGTTGGAAAAAACCCGGACCAATCTGAATAAGATTGATGATGATCGCAAACGGCTGCAAGACGAACGGGAAGAGGCGCTAGATCGGCTCCATAAAATAGCCAATCAGGTACCGGGGCTTGTTTACCAATATCAGTTGCGCACTGACGGCAGTGCCTGCTTTCCTTTTGCCAGTGCCGCCATCCGCGACATATACCGGATCACGGCGGAGGACGTCCGTGAGGATGCCGCCAAAGTATTTGCCCTTGTTCATCCGGACGATTATGACGCCGTCCAAACAACCATCTTTGAATCAGCACGAAACTTGACCCCGTGGTGCCAGGAGTATCGGGTGAAGTTTGATGATGGCACGATCCGCTGGCTGTTCGGCGATGCGTTGCCGGAGCGGGAAGCCGACGGCTCCACGCTTTGGCATGGTTTCATCACTGACATTACCGAGCGCAAACAAGCCGTGCAAGAACTGCGGATCAGCGAGGAACGCTTAAAAGAGAGTGAAGCAAAACTCCAGCTCCTGCTGAATTCGGCTGCCGAAGCGATATACGGCATAGACCTGAATGGTGACTGCACCTTCTGCAATGCTGCCTGTCTCAATGTGCTTGGATACAAGCATCCTGAAGAGCTGCTCGGCAAGAACATGCATTGGCAGATTCACGGAAAATACGCGGACGGAACTTTCTTTCCCGTTGAAGAATGCCTTATTTTCAAGGCCGTCAATGAAGGCGTGAGAACACATGTGGACGACGAAGTGCTATGGCGTGCGGACGGCACCTGTTTTCCTGCCGAGTATTGGTCGTATCCACAAAAATACGAGGGGGCGTTAGTAGGGGCGGTGATCACATTTTTTGACATCACCAAGCGCAAAGAGGTCGAAGCGAGGTTGTGGGTGAGCGACCACGCTCTGGAAGCAATCTCACAAGGCGTACTTATCAGCACTGCCGACGGGTGTCTTATCTCGGTGAACAAAGCCTATTCAGCGATAACCGGCTACAACAGCACTGAAATTATAGGCCATACCTGCAAATTTGTGCAGGGGCCGCTCACCGATCCACAGACGGTGGCGGCGATACGACTGGCCAGGGAGACTGTTACGGATTTCGCCGGGGAGATACTCAATTACCGCAAAGACGGCACCCCCTTCTGGAACGATCTGACGATCTCGCCTGTGTGTGACCAGCAAGGCCGGTTAACCCACTTCATCGGCATCACCCGCGACATTACCATGCGTAAACAGGTCGAGAGCAAACTGATACAACTCTCTGAGCGCTTGGCATTGGCTGTGCGTGCCGGTGGCATAGGCGTGTGGGACTATAATATTGTCAACAATGTATTAGTGTGGGATGCTCAGATGTTTGCCCTCTATGGCATTAACCCAAAAGATTTCGGTAATGTTTACGAAGCTTGGCAAGCCGTTGTTTATCCCGATGACAAGGAACGAGTCGACACCGAAACTCAGATGGCGATAAGCGGCGAAAAAGAGTTCGATACCGAGTTTCGCGTATGCTGGCAAGATGGCTCTATACATCATATCAGAGCGCTTGCTATCGTTCAGCGCAACGCTTCAGGAAAGCCCCTGCGCATGATTGGCACGAATTGGGACATCACTGCATTCAGGCAGTCAGAAAAAGCCCTGCTGGAATCGAGAGACAAATATCATGCCATTTTCGAGGGTAGTGCCGATGGGATCATGATTGTCGACATGGAAAATAAAATGATACTGTTTGCGAATTCGGCGCAATGTCAACTGTTTGGATATACTGAAGAACAATTCAAAACGATGAGCATTGCCGAGATTCATCCTGAACATACTTTGCATAAGGCCCTTACCGAGTTTGATAGACACGCACACGGGGACATTACTCTTGTGGAAAACATTCTATGTCTCAAAAAGAACGGAGAATATTTTTATGCAGACATCACATCAAGTTTTATAACCATAAACGGCAGACAAAACCTCGCAGGTTTCTTCAGGGATGTCACCGAGCGCAAACAGGTCGAGGATAAGCTGCGCAAGCTTTCCATCGCAGTGGAACAAAGCCCCGTCACTATCGTCATCACGGATATCAATGGTGCCATTGAATATGTCAACCCGATGTTCACTCAGCTGACTGGCTATACCTTTGCCGAAGTCCTGGGCCAGAATCCCCGGATTCTCCAGTCAGGGGAGTTTACTCCGGAGTCGTACCAGAAGCTTTGGAACACTATCCTTGCTGGCGAGGTTTGGCGGGGATGTTTCCACAACAAAAAGAAGAGCGGTGAACTCTTCTGGGAACAGACATCCATATCACCCATCAAGGATGATCTGGGGGGCATCATCGGCTTCGTCGCCGTAAAAGAGGATATTACCAAGCTCAAACAATACGAAAGGGAGATCGCCGAGAGCGAACAGCGCCTGCTGGACATCCTTCATGTCAGCCCAATTGCCGTCCGCATTATCGTTAATCAGGGGAGCGAGTTAGTATTTTACAACCCAAGCTACGCCAAGCTGTTCAAGAATTCACAGGTTTTTGATTTCAATCCCCAGGGCTATTATGCCAACGCGGAAGATTATCAGGCGATAATGGCGGAACTGGCGCATGGCAATACCGTCCTCAACCGCCCGATTGAATTTCACAATCCGAACGACGGCTCAAAGTTCTGGGCGCTGTCATCCTACATGCCGATGCAGTATCAAGACAAGGCGGCCGTGCTGGGCTGGTTTTACGATATCACCGAAGCCAAACACATGGAGCTTCTGCTACAGGAAAAGAATGCCGAGCTTGAGAGTGCCAGAGTCGTGGCGGAAAAGGCCAATCTCGCCAAATCCGAATTCCTCGCCAGCATGAGCCATGAGCTGCGCAGCCCGCTCAATGCCATCCTCGGGTTTGCCGAGTTGATGAAGAACGATTTCCCGCCACCATCAACCGCCCAGAAGGAAAGCATAGCCCAGATTACCCAGGCGGGATGGCATCTGCTGGAGCTGATCAACGACATACTTGATCTCACGAAGGTCGAGTCGGGGCAGGTGTCGCTGTCGAAGGAGCCCGTGTCGCTGGACGAAATCATCCTCAAATGTCGGCGCATGATCGAATCGCAGGCGCAACAGAGCGGCATCAAACTGATTTTTCCCCGGTTCGTCAAGCCAGTCTTTGTCCTCGCCGATCCGATCCGGCTGAAGCAGGTTCTCCTCAACCTGCTTTCCAATGCGATCAAATACAACAGCAAGCGGGGAACGGTCGAGGTGCAATGTACAGAGCGCACGCCGGGACGCCTGCGCACGAGTATCAGGGATACCGGTGCGGGACTGGAACAGGAACAACTGGCACAGTTATTCCAGCCGTTCAATCGTCTCGGACAAGAGTGTGGCAATGTGGAAGGCACTGGCATCGGTCTCGTGGTGGTCAAGGAGCTGGTTGAATTGATGGAGGGCGAGCTCGGCGTGGACAGCGCCGTCGGGGTGGGCAGCGTGTTCTGGTTCGAACTCAGCTCGGTAGCTGCGGTAGAACTTGCTCTGGAAGAAGGCGATGCAAGGGCATCGGTCGAACCGCCTGTGCCTGGCAGAGAACCCGTTGAGGCGCTGGAACAGACGGTACAGGAGCCACGGGCGACGCAACAAAACTGCCTGATTCTGGTGGCCGAGGATAACATGAGTAACCAGATGTTGATGCGGCGACAACTGGACTTGTTAGGATTCGCTGCGGAAGTGGCAAGTGACGGCTGCGAGGCGTTCGAGTATTGGCAGACGGGAGCCTATGCGTTACTGTTCACCGACGTGAACATGCCCGGCATGAGCGGCTGTGAGCTCACGGCCGCCATCCGCTCCGAGGAAGAGAAGGCCGGCACGGGACACACGCCCATCATCGCCTTGACCGCCAACGCCATGAAAGGCGAAGACGGACACTGCAAGGCGGCCGGCATGGATGATTACCTGTCCAAACCGGCGCTGATGACCGATCTTAAAGCGATGCTCGACAAATGGCTGCCGGCAGCACCGCTGCTGCCGGTAGATGCACGCGTACTTAAGGAACTGGTGGGCGATGATCCAGCCTTTATTAGCCAGTTCCTGCACAATTTCCGTGCTACCGCCCTGAAGATCGGGGTCGAGATCGAAGCAGCCATCAGCGACGGGCGTACCCATGAGACAGGCGCGGCCGCGCATAAGCTGAAATCCTCGGCGCGTAGCGTTGGAGCACTCAGGCTTGGCGAGCTATGTGAACAGATCGAACAGGCCGGGAAAACCGGCGACAATGTGATGCTCACGGCGCTGCTGCCCCGCTTTAAAGAGGAACTGGCCGCAGTGGAAAATCATCTATCTGCCTGGCAATGTGACCTGACGGGGCGGGAGGAAGGAAAAAAAGTTGAGTAACAGTTGGCATTCTTCATTTTCTGGCATGGTTGTGGTGCGCGATACGCACCCTACTACTTAAGACATTTCACCACAAAGACACGAAGAACACGAAGATTTTTCTTTGGTTTTTCTTCGTGAACTTCGTGT
>JBAXTQ010000235.1:0-5922 GCA_037130115.1 Methylococcaceae bacterium | reverse complement strand
TCCTCTTTTGGGGATGGTTATTACGAAGGTGAGGTTATAGGGATAGAGAAAGGCATCGAAATAGGTATAGAGCAAGGCATAGAAAAAGGTATAGAGCAAACAACAAAAAATATAGCCCTCAACTTAGCTAAAGAAGGCACAACCATTGAGATAATAGCTAAGGTGACAGGCTTGTCAGAATTAGATATTAAACAAATTTTACAAATCAATGGGTAGAGTAGAGAACAGGATTGCGCCTGCCCTCTCTCATCAAACCGTGCATAACTTTCGATGGTTCCCAAGCTCCAGCTTGAGAACCCGATTCACGAAGCTCCAGCTTCCTGTTTATCTTTATCACATTCGAATCTCCATGCCTGGAAGCAGTTATTAGATCTTGCAGGATCTTTGTCTACATTGTCTATTGATGACAGTCTCGGGAAGCTAGAGCTTCCAAGACTGGTTTACCAAGCTGGAGCTTGGGGAAACAGCAGAAATACTTCAAATTAAGCCTGGATAATCACCCTCTTTACTTTTCTTTTACAGGCTAATTACTTAACATCTGCCTTTTCTTTTTGTGCTTCAGCAGCCTTTTTTTCTTCAGCGGCTTTTTTTTCCTCAGCCGCCTTTTCTCTTTCCGCAGCCTTTTTCGCTAGCGCAGCTTTTTGATCCGCTGCCTTACTCGCGGCTATTGATCCGGTTTCTGAGGCAGCCTGACCTAATACTGGAGATAAAAGCGCTGATATTACGCAGAAAAATAATGGCAATGTGATTTTTTTTGATTTGATGTGCAACATGATCAACCTTTAAATAATGGTTATTTTAAAATGAGTGTAACTCGGTAAGGCGCTCTAAATCGGTACAACCTTGGCTATGATTCGGCCTTACAGCCTTTTTTGATTCAACAAATGGGCAGGTCATGTTTAATGAACCCACAATAATAGTCCGGTGATTTTGTGTAAGGACTATTTTAAAGTTATCAGATTAAAACTGGAAGTACAATAAATAATATCACTGAAATGCTAGCGTCTTTCATTATTACATTAAAATGTGATGATGAAAGAGCTTATCCTGATTTTCCGTGGATTTATTAAAACCACTAAAAAATCAGTATTGAGGATGCCCGGTCAGACCAAGACTTAAACTTGGCTTTGGATCGTGCATGAAATAATTTGACCCTTTATATCCCCTCACCCCAACCTTCTCCCGGAAGGCATAGGTATCTACACAAGTCGTCATCCCGGCAAGGATTGCCGGGATCCAGATGCCATGGATGGCAATCCTTGATATTTACATGCCTTCTGGTCGTCATAAATACACATTTAGTCGTATTTTTTACATCCATGTAGCCTGGATTCCGGCAATCCCTGCCGGAATGACGTCGATTTTATTTGTGTAGATACCTATGCCCGGAAGGAGAGGGAGCAAGATTCCCGGTCACACTATGGCTTATTATCGTCATCATCCAGAACTTTATCATAAACTTCGCGCAGGCTGAGAAGGCAATCTATACTTTCCAGTGACAGGGAAGCCTCAAGCCCCAACGCTTCGGATAATATCCAAACGTCACCTTGCCGCAGATAGCGTTCGATACTGGGCTGATCTTGAGATATTAACAGATATTCACGCAGGCTGGCGATTTTACGATAATGTGCAAACTTGCCGCCCCGGTCATAAGCTTCGGTGGAAGGTGACAGCACTTCAATCAGCAGCGTTGGGTTAAGCAGCGTATCTAAATAGGTGTCCTCAAATTGCGGCGCACCACATACAACCGCGATGTCTGGATAATGGTAACTGCGTGCTTCGACTGCCTTGACGCGCATATCATTAATGTAGGCTTCCCAGGGACGTTTTTTGAGTTGCAAACTTAATTCTCGCGCAATATTAACTGTTATCAGATTATGCTTGCGACTAGCGCCGGTCATGGCATAAATTTCACCATTATGAAATTCACTTTTAATAGACGCGCTACGTTCCAATGTTAAATAGTCTTCAGCGGTATAACGGGGTTGCTCAAGTACGGTGGACATAAATTACCTCTAATTAATCGTTTTTAAAGCTAAGGAACGTGCATGAAATAACTTGACCCTTTATATCCCCTCCCCCCAACCCTCTCCGGGTAGGAGAGGGAGCAAGATACCCAAGTTATTTCATGCGTATTCCTAAGCGTATCATAGCGTTGACTATCTGTGTGAACAGTATTTTTGGCTACCCACTAAAACGGGGCAAGCAAAAAGGCTTGACCGTCAATACGGCTAACTTAATAATAAAGCATTAAAAGAGACCGTTCGCTGAGCGGAGTCGAAGCGAACGATTTAACCTTAAACTGTCCCACCTTAGGTAGCCATAAATCCCCAGATCATTATCGCTCAGGATCACCGGCATACTTGCAAGGCAGATACTCGGCCCGCCACAAATTTTCTTCTACATAGCTTGGAAGATCAACATGTTTTAAGTCGTGACGAGTAGCGGAGCCGTCTTCGAGTGCTTTAGACAAAACGCGTGTAGCCACATAAGTGCTAATCTTTTTTAAATCCCTAACCGGTGGATAAAAATAACCATCGTTACAGTTTTCTATTATATAGTCGGCTAAAGCATAAGCAGACTCAAGAATCATCCCGTCACTAATTTGCTTACATTCACCTATTACAGCAGCCAAACCAACACCGGGAAAAATAAAAGCGTTATTTCCTTGTCTTATTTCATAGCTTTTATTCTGATAATTAACGTCAGGAAAAGGACTTCCTGTGGCTACCAGAGCACGCCCGTTTGACCATTTAATAATATCTTCGGGAGTTGCTTCACAATTAGAATTTGGATTGGAAAGGGGAAATATAATCGGATATTCATTATGTTGAGTCATGGCATTAACGACTGACTCGTTAAATATACCCGGCGCACCGGATAAACCAATCAAAATATTCGGTTTTACGTTATTCACTATCTCTAGTAAGGTTGGAGTTTCACCTTTTAATGACCAAGATTGATAAATATCTTCAGGCTGAATAAAAGGCAACTTATATTCTTCAATATTTTCATCATTAAAAATCAGACCGTTTATATCGACAACAAAAACTTGACGATTGGTATCTTGCTCGCTAAGACCTGCATTCAACATGCCTGTTCTTATTGCGCCGGCAACCCCAAGACCACCGGCACCCGCGCCAACGACGACGACTGTTTGATCAATTAAATTTTGACCTTTTTTATGACAAGCTGCCAGCAAACCCGCCAACGCCATAGCGCCTGTACCTTGAACATCATCATTAAAACAAGGGATTTCATGCTGGTAACGTGCTAAAACATCGAAAGCAACATCTTTGGTAAAGTCTTCCCATTGAATAATTGCCTTGGGCCAGGTTGATTTAACAGCACTTACAAATTTATCAACCAGCTCAAAATAAGCGTCTTTCTCCAAGCGTTTTTGCCTAATACCTAAATAATGTGGATCCTCTAATAATTCGCCTCGATTAGTGCCTACATCCAAATTAATCGGTAAAGTCTGAAATGGACACAATCCCCCACCTACCGTATATAAAGCAAGTTTTCCTATACAGATTGATAGCCCGCCCATCCCCTGGTCACCGATACCTAAAATAGCGGAGGCATCAGTAACCACAATCATTCGGACATCATTCAGCGGATATTTTTGCATGATCGTATCGGCACGATCGATATTTTGAGTTGATAAAGTTAATCCCCGGGCGGTTCTATACAAGGTACTAAATTGCTGAACGGCAAGACCAATAGTCGGGGTATAAACTATAGGCACCATTTCTTCCAAATGACTTTCTAATAAAGCAAAAAAAAGAACAACAGAACGTTCCTGAATAGCTCTTAAAAACTGATACTTCGATATATCATCAGGCAACTTTTGATAACTTGAATAAAGCCGCTCGATTTGTTGCTCAAGGCCGGAGACCAATGGCGGCAACAGGCCGTCCAGCCCAAGTTCTATGCGCTCTTGTAAGGTAAAGGCGGTGCCTTTATTGGCGGCAGGCAGTCTAAGTAACAACATGCCGTTAATGGATACTTCCATGTAACGATTGTTTTCCGAGTCAACTCTATAATCAAAATAGTCGCTTAATTTTGTCATTATGTATATATGTGTAAGATTATAAAATTTTCTGTTATTCAGTAAAAATCAGCAAGTTCGGTGCCATAGCAAGCTAACTTCACATAAGTTTGAATCTATTGATATTACTCAATAACAACAAAAACTCATGCACCCAATATAGCTATTATAACCGTTTGTTTGCCCTAATTCAGTGCAATAAAACAAGTTCTTGTTCGATTGGATTTAATCCATAAATAGCCATCAAAACTTCACTACTGCCATTTGCTTGTATGGCACGGTGCAAGATCATCAAACATAATTAGCCTTGGCTCCTGTTAGGTTCAATGTAAAATCAGAAACCGGTAAAGATATTCGGGCACCAAGAAATCGCGTTAAAATTTTTTTTGCCTTGTTTTAGTGCAACTATTGATTAATCAGTCAACACTATAACAATAAAAACAAAATGTTTCATCGTTGGCATAAGCTTTGCTTTACTTTAGCAAAGTTATTTAATCCCAACCACCCAAAAGTCACTATGAATTCTTTACAATATCCAATCCAGGGCGACAAAGCCAACTCGCCTTGGTTCAATGAATTTCTTGTCAAGTTATTAGAAGAACGTGATCGTATCGGCCTTACCGATATAATTCGTCAAATTGATGCTTTAATCATTAATGTCGAATCCGGCTGCTCTGTGAGCTATGTCAGTGAATTAGCTTTAATGACACCCTACCATTATCTGGTTACTCTGGAATCAGAATCTTACTGGACGCATGTTTTACGAATTGACATGAACTCGCCGGATATTTTGATTAGAGAAGTAAGAAACTTAAATACTCACGGCATATTTCGCAGCCTTAATGAAGTCTATCCCATTGGAGCGCATAAACCCAATTCTCGGTATATGGGCGAGATATTCCGTGTCAACAATTTACATGAAGTCGTTGAGATACAAAAATCGCGTGAAATCAGGTTTTTTAATCAAAATCAAATTCGTAAACTCGAATTGCCGGGAAATATGGCGATCGTTAAACCCTCGCCTTATACCCATAATATCGTCGGTTACTGGGAAAGACCGGAACAAAATATTCGCGTCTATGCCTTGGGAAATAGCGTCATTCATGATGATGTAAACCAAGGCTATTTGAAGTCCAAAGAAATCCAAAAATCACTGGGACTTGATCGCTTGATTCTACCCATCGATCATTTGGCTACCCGGGTTTATAGCCAGAACCGTGAAGTCGCCATTCTTGAATACCTTACTGTTTCAAGCTATTACTACTGGGGCTCCTATAATATTGAAAATCAAAACTCTTCCACTAATGTGACTAAAAGCATTCATTATTCAGATGAAAAGCTGAGTCCTGCCAAGGTATTTACCGCTGCAAATAATCCTTATTTTGTAAATCATCTGGTCGGACTCCCCTCCCCAACAGAAAATTTTGTTCGTAATTATGGCCCACGTCTGCATCATATCGCCTTAATTGTGGCTGATGGAGAAACTGCCGGACAATCCAATATTGATTACGTGGTAGAAGCGATTCGTTCAAATGGAAAGGATTTCCTTCTGGATGTTGTAGGCTCCAAGGATGAAGGATTAAAACAAATTTTCTCCAGTGCTTCAGAACACTCTTCTCTTATCGTAGAGTATGTTCAACGCTTTGGTGATTTTGATGGTTTTTTCACTAAAAACAATGTGGCTGAATTGACAGCAGCGGCCGGTGTTGAAGAAAACTTACGCTTACTACAAGCGGAAAGTAATCAATAAAAAATGACACGGAATACTGGTTACCTTAAAAGCCATAGAACAAAAAAAGACTTTGGGCCAATGCCGTTAAGGAACGCGCATGAAATAACTTGACCATTTATATTCCCTCACCCCAGCCCTC
>JBAXTQ010000234.1:0-5942 GCA_037130115.1 Methylococcaceae bacterium | reverse complement strand
TTAGATAAATCCCCCTCGGCCCCCTCGCTTTACTCTCCCCCTTTTTCAAAGGGGGGAGGTAATTATTTGCTAATCTATCAAGTATAAATGAACGGAGTCTGAATATTGCGACACTCAAAGCTCCCTTAAAACTCGAAGTGGGGATTTATTAAGCACCTGTCTGACGCCCCAACATCCAGCCATACTAACGAATAAAGCTCCTGTGAGAGGTATTATAGCCCACAAATAAAAGCTGGGATGGTACTCCATAGCCATCACTTGCGTATATAAAGCATACATAATGACCTCAGAAATAACAACCGCCAATAAGCCGGAAATCAACCCAAGCGTAGCAAATTCGATGATGTGGGTTTTTCTTAATAAAGAACGATTCGCGCCTAATGTCCGCATTAACGCGCCTTCATAAATCCGGTTATCCAAAGTAGCATAAACAGCGGCAAACAGCACGGTAAATCCCGCCATTAAGGCAAAGTAAAGCAAGTAGTTAATGGCTTGCGTCAATTGCGTCAGGATGATTTTAAATTGCTGTAAAATCAAATCAACTTCCAGAATAGTGGTGCCGGGATATTTTTTTACCAGTGTGTTCAACACATTTTTTTGTGATTCAGGCAAATAAAAGCTGGTGATAAACGTGCTGGGGTAGGCGTCCAGTGTACCTGGTGAAAAAACCATATAAAAATTAGGCTTCATGGTATCCCATCTAAGCGCACGAATGCTGGTAACTGTGGCATTAACTTGTTGGCTGCCAATGGTAAACAGCAAATGATCGCCCAGCTTTATTTTCAGGCTATCAGCCAATTTCTGCTCAACCGATACCAAACCGGCCTGCTGAGTCGTCCACCAATTTCCGGCAACCAGCTTATTCTCTTCAGGCAGTTCTTGTGTCCAGGTAAGGCTTAATTCTCTATGTGTCGCATTGTCGCCTTGCGTGTCTTTGCTGACAATTTGCTGCACAGGCGTGTTATTAATTTCTACCAGACGACCCTTAACCACAGGAAAAAATTGGCTGCCGTTAATATTTTGCTGTTGCAGCTCTTGTTTAAAAGCCGCTTGTTGCTCGGGAAAAATATTAAGGGCAAAATGATTAGGCGCGTTATCGGGTAATTGCTTTTGCCAGTTATCGATTAAATCAGTGCGCACGGTAAAACTCAGCACCATAGCGACCAAGGTAATGCTAAAAGCCAAAATTTGACTGACACTGGCGCGGTTATTTCTTAACAAACCTTGCAACCCAAAACGCCAGGTCAGACTCATTGAGGGTAATGCACGGCTGGCTAAATTCAACAAACCATAAATCAGCAAGCCTAAGGCCAACAAAGTCATTAGGCCAACGCCTAAAATGCTTGCCGTCATATTAAGATCATCCGTATATTTCCAGATTAACAGGCCCATAATGCCGATGGATAAACCATAGATCAGCCACCCGCTACTAGGCATCGGCTCCAGTTCACGGCGCAATACGCGTAGCGGCGACACTTGTTTAAGCCGTAACAGTGGCGGCAAGGCAAAGCCCAATAACACGGCCATGCCGATGATAAAGCCAAAAAAAACGGCCAATAAACCGGGACTGGCGACGTGTTGCGGCAATAAGTCTTTTAGTAAATAGAATAAAGCTTCTTGTGCAAACCAGCCCAGCAGACAACCTACGGCACTCGCAAATAATCCCAAAACCACAAACTGACTACTATAAAGCCAGAGTATTTCATTTTGTTTACAGCCCAAACAGCGCAACAGGGCAGTGGCATTAAAATGCCGCTCGGTATAACGACGGGTCGCCATGGCAATAGCGACACCGGAAATTAAAATAACCAGGGTGCTGGAAAGCCCCAGATAACGTTCTGCCCGATTTAATGCCGAACCCAATTCAGGACGGTCTTCATGAATATCCATGATGCGCTGCGAGGGGTTTAATTGCGGCTTAAGCCATTGCTTAAATTCAGTTAATGCTTTCGCATCACCACTAAATTGGAAAAAATAATGGACATGACTGCCTGGCTGCACGATTCCGGTTGCTGGTAAATCGGCCTCGTTAATCATTACGCGCGGAGAAAAACTGTAAAAATCACCTTTTTTATCGGGCTCGTAGGTAATGACATGTGTGATGATCAGTTGTTTTTCACCCACGGTTAACGGGTCGCCTAATTTAAGTTTAAGCGCTGAAAATATGCGTTTTTCAAGCCAGGCCGTACCCTGTGCAGGGCCATTGTGGATGATAGTTTCGGTCGAATAATCTTCAGTTGTCGTTTTTAAAAAGCCCCGTAAGGGGTAAGCCGCACTGACAGCTTTAATGCCCGCCAGTAACAGCTCATCATGCTCAATTAATACGCTGGAAAATTCTGCCGTTCGCGCTTGCGCCAAATTGAGCTGTGTGGCCTTGGTTAACCACTCGGAAGGCACCGGGGTCGGGCTGGATATGACCAAATCGGCTGCCAAAAATTCAGCGGTTTGGTTGGTCATGGTGCGCTGCAAACGGTCTGAAAAAAGGGCAATGGTCGTTGAACTGGTTACGGCAATAATTAAAGCCAGTATCAATATCGTCAGTTCGCCGCTACGGCTGTCACGCCACAACAAGCGTAGCGCCAGATTAAAACGACTCATATCATGCACCCGGCATCCAATTGAATGGTGCGTTGGCAACGGGCCGCCAGAGCGTGATCATGCGTTACCAGAATCAAGGTGGTAAGGTTTTCAAGATTAAGCTCGAACAGTAAATCAATAATAGTTGCACCGGTTTTACTGTCCAAGTTGCCGGTAGGTTCATCAGCAAAAAGAATCGCAGGTTTGGTAACAAACGCTCTGGCCAAAGCAACGCGTTGCTGTTCGCCGCCGGAAAGTTGTTTGGGTGTGTGGGATAAACGGTGTGATAAACCTACCCGGTGCAATAAAGCGGTCGCGGCGGCTTTAGCTTGTTTATCGCCACTTAATTCCAGCGGAAGCATGACGTTTTCCAGCGCAGTGAGACCGTGCATTAATTGAAATGACTGAAACACGAAGCCAATCAACTCATTACGCATAGCCGCCCGGCCATCTTCATTCATGGCCGTTAAGACTTTTCCGTTAAGACTGATTGAGCCGGTACTGGGTGTATCCAGTCCTGCCAACAGGCTTATTAAGGTCGATTTTCCCGATCCGGACTCGCCCACAATGGCAATACTTTCACCAGATTTGATTATCAAATCTATCGATGACAATATATGCAGTATTCCTTCGGAAGTTAGCACCGATTTACCCAATCCTTCTGTTACTATAATGGGGTTCGCTGTTTGATGATTTTGAGTTTGCATAATGCCTAAATTTTTATTTGCCGTAATAATTTTAATGATGTCCATGTCTGTCATGGCCAAGCCTGTAATAGTGGTTTTAGGCGATAGTATCAGTGCCGGTTATGGAATTGAAGTTGAACAAGGTTGGGTTGCTTTGCTTCAGAAAAAACTGCATGAAACCAACCGCGATTACAGTATCAGCAATGCCAGTATTAGTGGCGATACCAGTGCGGGCGGTTTGGCGCGTATTGACCCGCTTTTAAGCGCACAAAAACCCGCTATCGTATTGCTGCAACTGGGCGCTAATGACGGCTTGCGTGGCTTGTCACCGATTCAGATGAAAAGCAATCTTGCCGAAATTGTCCACCGCGCTCAAAAAACCGGAGCAACGGTCATTTTGCTGGGGATGAAAATTCCGCCCAATTACGGCAAACGCTACATTGAGCTGTTTTATAACGTTTATCCGCAATTAGCCAAAGAGTTGGATATTACACTGGTTCCGTTTCTCCTCGAAGATGTTGCGCTGGATAAGGACTTGATGCAAGCAGACGGGCTACACCCTAATGCCAAAGCACAACCCATTCTTGCCAACAAAATTGAGCCTTATCTTTTTCCCTTACTTAAATAAACGAGAGTTACTAATGACAGCTTTAACATTGAAACAAGCAAATCTTATTATAAACACCGCTACTCATATAGCGAGAGAATTAAATTTGGCTCCCTTGACGGTGGTAGTGCTGGATACGGCCGGTCATGTAAAAGCCCTGCAAAGAGAAGACGGTGCGAGTATGATCAGGCAACAAATTGCGACAGCAAAGGCTTGGGGTGCGGTTAATATGGGCGTATCCTCTCGCAGTTTGGCAGGTGTCGCGGCACAACGACCGGATTTTATGAATGCTTTGATCGATGTAGCGGGTGGAAAAATAATGCCGGTTCCTGGTGGCGTTCTTATTCGTGATGCCGACAATAATCTCTTGGGTGCCGTTGGTATCAGTGGCGATGTCTCTGATCAAGATGAGCGTTGTGCAATTGCAGGGATAGAAGCTGTGGGGTTTTTTGCGGTTGTTTAAAATCAAAAAGCAGACCGGCAATTAAAATTTTGTAAGAACTGCCGGTGTCGAATTAATGTAGTTGCTCTTCCCAAAACCATAAGTTGCGGTAACGGATAAAATTCCGTTACCACGACTCATGCCGATACTCTACTCTTCTTGCTGTCCGATCTTGTTTAACCTGGATTGTTCTTCGACATTTTCAGGATAGTCATCATCACTGCTTTCTTTATGCACGAATAATCGCGAACATAACAAACCCGCTTCAAACAACATCCACATCGGCAAGGCGAGCAATGTTTGCGAAATAGGATCAGGCGGCGTTAGAAATGCAGCGATAATAAACGCGGCAACAATGACATAAGGGCGTTTTTCAGCAAGACTGGCAGGGGTTACCAAACCTGTCCAAACCATGACAATGGTAAATATGGGTACTTCAAAACAGATGCCAAACGCAAAAAACAACGTTAAAACAAAATCCAGATACTTGGCAATGTCCGTCATGACCGCGACACCCTCGGGTGCAGCTGCCGTCAGGAAGCCAAATACCAACGGAAAAACGACAAAGTAAGCGAAGGCCATACCCATATAAAACAAAAGCGTACTGGCAATCAGTAACGGAAAAATCATCCGCCGTTCCCGCTTATACAAACCGGGCGCTACAAACGCCCAAAACTGATAAAGAATAACCGGGATTGAAATAAAAACCGCGACAACCAGTGCCAACTTGAACGGGGTAAAAAAGGGGGATGCCACGTCAATAGCAATCATGGTGCTATTTTTGGGCATGTGTTTCATTAGCGGCCCGGCCAGAATACTGTAGATTTGGTTAGCGTAAGCAGACAAACCCAAAAACACCACTAATACGCTTACCACGACTTTTAACAGGCGATTACGCAGTTCAATCAGGTGACTGATAAAAGGCTGCGCAGCCTCTTCGAAACTATTCTGGCTCATGGGGTGGCTTAATTTTTTCTAAAGGTTCTTCAGGCAGTGCAGTAAGTGAGTCTTTAATAGAGTTTGCAGCTTCAGTCGTCTCATTGAGAGCGGCATGAAATTCCTGTAACTCCACCTGCTCTTTAAATATCTGACGGATTTCTTCTTCGTGCAATTCCTGTTTGATTTCTGCCTTAACGTTAGCCATCATAGCGCGTGACTTACCTATCCAGAAGCCTGCAATTCGCGCCACTTTAGGTAACTGTTCAGGGCCGATGACCAATAAACTGACCAAACCGATCATGATAAGCTCGGAAAATCCTACATCAAACATATCAGACTTTTTCGTTTTTCTTGGAAGTGACTTCGCCTTCTATGCTTTCATCTTCATTTTCGGCGTGTTTTTTATCTTCCTCACCTTCTTTCACGGAGGCGCGAAAACTTTTAATGGCTCCACCCAGATCCGCGCCAATATTGCGCAGTTTTTTTGTACCAAAAAGTATAATAACGATAACTAATATGACTAATAATTCTTTAATGCCAATGCCCATTTCTTACTCCAGTGATCTATAAATATTAGCTGATGTTACTTAAAGCAACGTAATTATTCAGTCCCCCCTCTTTGACAAAGAGGAGGTAGGGGAGATTTTATTAGATAAATCCCCCTCAATCCCCCTTTTTCAAAGGGGAAGGT
>JBAXTQ010000233.1:0-6148 GCA_037130115.1 Methylococcaceae bacterium | reverse complement strand
GATTTATCTAATAAAATCTCCCCTAACCCCTCTTTTTCAAAGAGGGGGATTGAATGATTACACCTACACGTCTTTCCCTGTGAAATTGTCTTTACCATTTTCCCGGGGCGGCCTTCTTCGTCTTGATTTACTCGCTTGCCCTTTACGCGGAGGCTGGGTCATTTTTCTTTGTTCGTTTTCATTGGCGGCCTGATATTTACTCCACCATTGCGCCAACTCCGGATCAGCGCCGCCGGTCTCGGCACGCAACAAAAGAAAATCATAACCGGCCCTAAAGCGGGGATGAGTAATCAAGCGACTGGGCTTGGAGCCTACGCAGGCATTAAACTTGGGCTGTAAACTCCAGACTTCGCGCATAGCCATGGTGATGTGGCGTGGCAGCGCGGTACTTTTAACCTGCATGGCAATCACTTCATTGGCGGCTTCCTGATAGGCCATAAATTCAACCAAGCCTTTTGCCATCTTTTCTTTGGCCCGGATCTGCACGGGTTCCCACAAGAAAGCGGCAAACAAAAAATAGGCGGTAACGGTTTTGCCTTCCGCTATTCTTTTATCGGAGTTCTCAAGCGCTTTAATCAGCAGTAAGCGTGGAAAGCCGTTTTCTTCTATCGATAAACAGTTTTCTGTCGCCGGAAACAACACTTGAAAAAGTCCGTAATGCCTTAACATTTCAAACGTTTGCAGTGCGTACCCGGACATGAACAATTTTAGCGTTTCATCATAAAGCCGGGCGGAAGGAATGCTGGATAGTAATTCGGCAACCTTGTGCATGGATTTTTCACAATCGGGATGCAATTTAAAGCCCAGCTTAACGGCAAAACGCACAGCACGGAGCATACGCACGGGGTCTTCACGAAAACGCGTGTCAGGATCGCCTATCAGCTTTAATTCTGCGGCTTTATGATCAGCCATGCCGCCCACAAAATCGACCACCGAAAAGTCTTTGATATTGTAGTAGAGGGCGTTTACCGTAAAATCGCGACGCCAAACATCTTCTTCAATGGTTCCGTAGACATTATCCCGCAACAAGCGCCCTTCTTTATTGAGCACCTGCTTGTCATTTTGCTCTTCTCCTGCGCCTCTAAAAGTCGCAACTTCAATCACTTCCCTGCCAAAATGCACATGTGCCAAACGAAACCGGCGACCAATCAAGCGACAATTGCGGAACACTTTTCTAACTTGTTCAGGATCGGCATTGGTGACCACATCAAAATCCTTAGGCTCCCGCCCCAGCAATAAATCACGCACGCAACCACCCACCAGGTAGGCGCTGTAGCCTTCCTTTTGCAGTTTATAGAGAACCTTCAGCGCACTTTCACTTATCTGGGCACGCGAAATATTATGTTCCGGGCGCGAATATATTCTGACTTTCGGCGCGACTGGCTCAGCTTCATTTCTGGCTGAATTAATCAATTTTTTGAAGAATTTTAAAATGGCCTTTAACCCTGTTTGTTATTTTATTTATGGCAATCATATCATTTGAAGCATTCTATCCTACAATCAATCTTCTTTTTTTTACATTAGCCTTTTGATTATAGTAAAATCAGCGCACTGATTTTTACAAGCACTAATCGTTCATTTAAAGATCAGGCAACCATTTTTTAAACATTCGCAGCAAACATTTGCGTAATTGACGGGATTGTTATGTTCAAAAAGATTCTTAATGGCTTCATTGACCATCCTATACTAACCAGCATTTTTGTAACAGATTTCGGTATTCTTCTGTTCCATAGGCCGCCTTTCTTGTTTTCCTTAATCATGCTGGGCGCACTGATGGCGATGTGCATGTATTTTGGCCAAAAACTAACCTTATTTAAAGATTAATTGTCTTTGAAAGTAAAAAAGCCGTTAAAACCGGGGCGAGACTTGGCGTCTGCGCCTGGTTTTTTTCGTCGTTTAGCGGCACAACTTTACGATATTTTTCTGCTTGTTGCCGTTTTATTTGTCGCAACGGCCCTGTTACTTCCCTTCACGACAGGGGAGGCGGTTAGCGACCAACAATTAATAATTTACCGCATTTACCTGGTCATTATCAGCTTCTTTTTTTATGGCTGGTTTTGGACGCATGGCGGACAAACATTAGGCTTGCGTGCATGGAAAATAAAAGTGCTGACGCTTGATCAAAAACCGCTGGGCTGGACTCAAGCGTTGCTCCGTTTTACCACGGCCATTGCCTCTTGGGGCTTTTTCGGACTTGGCTTTCTGTGGATTCTTGTTGATAAAAACCGACGCGGTTGGCACGATCATTTATCAAAAACAGCGTTGTTTTTTGACCCTCAAAAAAAATAATTTTTGACTACGCCCAAATCAGTGGTTTATTTGATACATCACAAAAGTATCCGTTCGTGTTGCAAAACACCTAAATGCACCCATAAAACATAATCACACCATGACTAACCCTTTATTATCCGACGCCACCCTGCCCTTATTTTCCCAAATAAAACCGGAACACATTGAACCCGCCATCACGCAACTCCTGGATGAAGCGCGTGCCGTTGTTGAGCAACATCTGCTGGCAACCACAGACTATACTTGGGAAAATCTGATTGAACCGCTGGAAAATGCTGAAGACAGGCTCAACAAAGCTTGGTCTCCGGTCAGTCATATCAATTCGGTTGTCAACACGGATGAACTGCGCGAGGCTTATAACGCCTGCCTGCCCAAGCTCAGTGAATACTCCACTGAAATTGGGCAAAATGAACAACTGTTTAATGCCTATCAAATTATTGCCAACAGTGCTGCTTTTGCAACGCTGGATAACGCTCAACAGAAAATCATTCATAATGGCTTAAGAGATTTTAAATTATCCGGTGTTGATCTGGATAGCGAAAAAAAGCAGCGTTACAAAGAAATCAGCCAGGAATTATCACGTCTTGCCAGCAACTACGAAGAAAATATTCTGGACGCAACCAATGCCTGGAGCAAACTGATCCGACATGAACAGGATTTGGCAGGATTGCCTGATTCTGCACTGGCGGGCGCCAAACAAACAGCGGAAAACGCCAATGAAGAAGGCTGGATGATAACCCTGCAATTCCCCTCTTATCAAGCCGTCATGACGTATGCCGATGACCGGGAACTGCGCCGCGAACATTACGAAGCCTTCTCAACCCGCGCGTCAGACCAAGGCCCACAAAACGGGCAATGGGACAACAGCTCACTCATGGAGCAAATCCTGGCACTGCGCCATGAAAAAGCCCAATTATTGGGCTTTAACAATTACGCCGAGTTGTCGCTTGCCACCAAAATGGCCAACAAGCCGGACGATGTGATGAATTTTCTGGAAGATTTGGCAGACAAATCCTGGCGACAAGCGCGTAAAGATCTGGTGGAGTTACGTGAATTTGCCGAGCAACATCACGGTATCAACGACCTTCAATCGTGGGACTTTGGTTATTATTCGGAAAAAATGCGTCAGCATTTTTACCAGCTTTCACAAGAAGAAGTTAAAGCGTACTTCCCCATCACCCGTGTTTTGCCCGGACTGTTTGCCGTTGTAGAAAAACTCTACGGCTTAAATATAACCGAAATTGACGTCTTTGATAGCTGGCATCCCGATGTGCGTTTTTTCCGGATACAAGACGATAAAGGTCAACTGCGTGGCCAATTTTATATTGATCTTTACGCGCGTTCCAAAAAACGTGGCGGTGCCTGGATGGATGACTGCGCAGGTCGTAAAAAAACCGGTGACACCATTCAAACGCCGGTCGCGTATCTAACCTGTAATTTTACGCCGCCTACCGGTGATGTACCTGCCCTGCTAACGCATGATGACGTTATTACCTTATTTCATGAATTTGGTCACGGCCTGCACCACATGCTGACCCAGGTTGACCATTTGGGCGTTTCCGGCATTAACGGCGTGGAATGGGATGCGGTTGAACTGCCCAGTCAATTCATGGAAAACTGGTGCTGGGAGCAAGACGCACTGGCGCTCATTTCAGGCCATTTTCAAACCGGTGAAACCTTACCCGAGTCCTTGTTTAACAAAATGCTGGCGGCAAAAAACTTTCAGGCCGGAATGATTATGGTCAGGCAACTGGAATTTAGCTTGTTTGATTTTAGGATTCACAAAGATTACGATCCTGAAAAAGGCGGGCGTATCTATGAGATTCTGGAGCAGGTCAGAGACCAGGTGGCCGTTGCCAAACCACCCAAATTCAACCGCTTTGCCCATGGTTTTTCACATATTTTTGCCGGCGGTTATGCAGCGGGTTATTACAGTTACAAATGGGCGGAAGTCTTATCCAGTGATGCTTTTTCCTTATTTGAAGAAAAGGGTATTTTTGACCGGGAAACCGGCAACGCTTTTTTGAACAACATTCTTGAGCAAGGCGGCACAGAGAACGCGATGGACTTATTTATCAAATTTAGAGGCCGTAAACCGACGATTGACGCCTTACTCAGACATTGTGGCATCGCTGCATGAAATACCGAGATTTGCGTGACTTTATCAAACAACTGGAAAAACAAGATGAGCTGAAACGGGTTACCATTCCCGTTGATCCCTATCTTGAAATGACCGAAATTTGTGACCGGACGTTAAAACAGGGTGGCCCTGCGCTCCTGTTTGAAAATCCGACCGGCTACAATATTCCCGTATTAGCCAACCTGTTTGGCACGCCCCGCCGCGTCGCGATGGGTATGGGCGCAGAATCGGTCACTGAACTGCGTGGCATTGGCCAATTGCTGGCTTACTTAAAAGAACCCGAGCCGCCCAAAGGCCTGAAAGATGCGTGGGAGAAATTTCCGGTATTTAAGCAAGTGCTTAATATGGCACCCAAGCTGATTTCATCACCACCTTGTCAGGAACTGATCCGGATAGGCGATGAAATTGATTTGGGCGATTACCCCATTCAGACTTGCTGGCCGGAAGATGCCGCCCCCTTGATTACCTGGCCGCTGGTTATTACCAAAGGGCCCAATAAAGAGCGGCAAAATCTGGGCATTTATCGCATGCAAGTCATTGCAAAAAACAAAGTCATCATGCGTTGGTTGGCGCATCGGGGCGGCGCTTTGGATTTTAAAGAATTCCAGGCTGCCCATCCCGGCCAGCCCTTCCCTGTTTCCGTGGCGTTGGGCGCTGATCCCGCAACCATTCTGGCTGCCGTCACCCCAGTACCCGACTCACTATCTGAATACGCCTTTGCCGGCTTGTTACGCGGCAGCAAAACAGAAGTTGCCAAATCCCTGCTGAATGATTTGCGAGTACCCGCCAGTGCCGAAATTATTCTGGAAGGCTTTATCTACCCCGATGAATTTGCGCCGGAAGGCCCTTATGGCGATCACACCGGCTATTACAACGAAGTCGCGGATTTTCCGGTGTTCACCATTGAAAGAATAACCCAACGCCAGGCACCTATCTACCACAGCACCTATACCGGCAGACCACCCGATGAACCCGCCATCCTGGGCGTTGCTTTAAACGAGGTATTTATACCCATTTTACAAAAACAGTTTCCGGAAATTGTCGATTTTTACCTGCCCCCTGAAGGCTGCTCATACCGCATGGCGGTTATCAGCATGAAAAAGCAATATCCCGGTCACGCCAAACGCGTCATGTTGGGAACCTGGTCATTCCTGAGGCAATTTATGTACACCAAGTTTGTCATCGTCGTAGATGATGATATCGATGTCCGTAACTGGAAAGATGTCATTTGGGCGATGACCACCCGCATGGATCCTGCACGGGATTTAACCATACTGGAAAACACGCCGATTGATTATCTGGATTTTGCTTCACCGGTTTCAGGCTTGGGCTCCAAAGTAGGTTTTGATGCGACCAATAAATGGCCCGGCGAAACCACTCGGGAATGGGGCAGAACCATTGTAATGTCGCCGGAAGTGATCAAAAAAGTCGATGAAATGTGGGATAAGTTGTTTTAAATTATTGGCCGGAAGCATAACTGTTAATGGCCAATTAAACTGAGCCAAAAATTCAGATATGACGCAGTTCATCCCCACGGGAGTGGGGAATGCAGGTGTTTTCATAGTTAATCATTTAGCCTATACTTATCAGTGATCGAAGGTGACGGCCGGAAAATCGGCGTCCGGTCAACTGGCGGGGCATACCAACCAGGGATAGAGGAACTGCCAGCCCTGACGCATAACCCCATGCGTCCAGAAAACCAATCTATCCAACACATAG
>JBAXTQ010000232.1:0-6150 GCA_037130115.1 Methylococcaceae bacterium | reverse complement strand
ACCTTTTAGTGCTCGCGTAGTGCTGTTCGAGGAGTTTGGTTTGCAGGATTATAAAGATTCCAATGGTCTTCCTAAAGAGGATTTTGGCAAAACCACACTGCCACGTCCCCTTGATTCGGCAGGTAATGCAGATTGCACCGGTAATGTTGATAATGACGGCCTTGATTCGCTTATTAAAAATAAAAAATTGTATCCCTTGCCGGGTGAATTTGCCCATACCGAAAAGGATGCTGACGGTAAATTTATCTACGCCAATCCTTGGTCAGATGATATTAAAACGTGTAATCCAAACACTGCCGCTTTGTTATCCATGCCTATGGATGGTCGTCCGGGTGAGGGGGATTTTAAACATCAGCGTTGGAATGAGTTTCAACCGGTAAAGTTTTTTCAAGCCATCCAAGCCGGTGCTCGCACCAGCGGTGGAGCACGCGATAAGCTTCAATTACATGGCTATAGTCAGACCATTGGTAAATGGAGTGAGTTTGGGCCGGGTGGTCTTAATTATAATACGGTGACTTCGCCCTATTTACCCGGCGGACCGCTTGCCAACACGCTGGCAGGGGATAAATTTGCCCCTGTTGAAGTCAGCGCAACAGGCTATCTTCCACAATTCGAAGGCACAACCAAGGGCATTGATGTCCAGGTTCATCCTTTAATGCCGGTTCAGGACAAAAACTCGGTATGGACTTTTGATGGCACTATACCCCCTAAATTGTTGATGGCTCGTTACGGTGAAACCATTTTGTTCCGTCACCATAATGCGTTGCCGATTGACCAGGCGACCAATAATGGTTTCGGTACCCATACCATCAGTACCCATGAGCATAATGGTCACAATCCTGCTGAAAGTGACGGTTTTGCTGGTGCTTACTTCTATCCGGGGCAGTATTTTGACTATCGTTGGCCGATGGTATTGGCCGGTCACGACAGTATTAACACGGCAGCAACCGACAAACGCGCGGCAATGCCTTGTACACCGGGAGAGGTGATAGACAAAGTCACTTGTACTGCAACGGGGTCTATCCAAGTGCCTGGTGATTACCGCGAAACCATGAGTACCCATTGGTTCCACGACCACATGCTTGATTTCACTGCGCAAAATGTCTACAAAGGCAACGCGGCGATGATGAACTATTACAGTGCGATTGATCGCGGCAACGAAGAAATCAATGACGGTGTCAACCTGCGTCTACCGAGCGGCACGGCTAAAAGTTGGGGTAACCGCGATTATGACGTCAATTTGGTATTGGGTGACAAGGCGTTTGATCTGTTTGGTCAGCTTTACTTTAACCCATTGATTACCGATGGATTCCTCGGTGACGTGATGACGGTAAACTGGGTCTACAAACCTTATATGGACGTGCGTGCCCGTAAATACCGTTTTCGCATGCTTAACGGCAGCGTGTCGCGCTATATGAAGATTGCTGTGGTCGATCAAAACGGTGCTCAGGTTCCGTTCCACCAGATTGCCAATGACGGTAATATCATGCAGCACGCGGTAGCTTATCCCAATACGGCAGCGGGAGAAGGTCTGCCCACACAGGCTATCGCCGAGCGTTATGATATCGTGGTCGATTTTGCGCCACTGTATGCCAAAGGTGTCCGAAAAGTGTATTTGGTCAATCTGATGGAGCATGCAACCGGAGCGGGTCCAAAGGTCAAACCGGTTACTGTAGCCGCCGCTTTTAACGCCTTTAACGGTGCGAAAACCACCTACAATGACACTGATTTGGCTATTGGCAAGTTTATGGAATTTCGCTTGCGTCCGTTACCTGCAGGACAAGTTGACAATAGTTTAAATCCTGCCGAGTACACGGAAACCGTGGTCGATGCCAAGACCAAGAAATCCGTACCCGGTAAAGTGCTGTTGCCGTTACCAACCTTCACACAGGCTGAACTGGCTACCGCCAAACATCGCACCTTTATTTATGGCAAAAAACCGGATGCCGTTACTGATGGTTTGCCGTGGACCATTGCCACCGATGACGGCCCGGGTCTGAATGCTAATATTGACCGCATTTCAGCAGCGCCAACCAAAAATTCGGTAGAGATATGGCATTTGGTTAACAACGCCGCTGGTTGGTCGCATCCTGCCCACATTCATTTCGAGGAAGGTCAAATTATCAAACGCAACGGTTTGACACCACCTCCCTGGGAAAGGCTGGGTCGTAAGGATATGTATCGCATCGGGCCTGAAATTAATTCTTCTGGCGAGATCGATATAGCCATTCGAGTCCGTGACTTTACGGGTACCTATGTGCAACATTGCCATAATACCCAGCACGAAGATCATGCCATGCTATTACGTTGGGATATAGAAAATGCCGATCACGCCAAATGGGTGCGCACACCGTATCCAGAATGGGGGGGGGTAGAATATGATGCGCCCGGCTATGGGCAAACCTATAAACTGCCAACGGCTGATACAGGTAGCACTACCACTACGCAGGCCAAGAAGTTGGTCATACCTGCCACCTTTGGTCAGCGTGCAGCGGATGTGCCGGTAACTTCCGTACCTAATCAGTAGGTTGTTTGGCTTAAGGAGTTATATCGATGAATGCGAAGATCGCAAGAGCAGGTGTTAAAGCCTTCTTGATCTTACTGACCGGTCTCGCGGTGAACTTGGGGGGCAGCCTGGCATGGGCTGCCCCACCAGGCTCTGCCTGGGGAGCCAACTATTTTCCAAATGTGGAATTGGTGACCCAAGACGGTAAAAAAGTTCGTTTTTATGACGATCTGATCAAGGACAAAGTGTTTGCCATTAATTTTATTTACACACGTTGTACCGATAGTTGCCCGCTGGAAACCGCCGCACTGCGAAAGGTTCAAAAGGCGCTGGGTGACCGTATGGGGAAAGATGTGGTGTTTTATTCAATCAGTATTGACGGTGATCGGGATAAACCTGATGAATTAAAAGACTATGCAGAAAGATTTAACGTAGGGCCGGGCTGGACCTTTTTGACCGGTTCTCCGGAAGATGTCACTTTGTTGCGCCAAAAGCTGGGCATGTATCGTAGCGATGGTCAGGCTGAAAAGGCGCTTAATGAACACGGCATCAGTATTTTGATGGGTAATGAACATGCAGGGCAGTGGATCAAGCGTTCACCCTTTGAGGAAACCAAGGCTTTGGTGCGTGTACTGGGAACACGGTTACAAACCAAATCCGTAGTTACCTCGACGGGTCACCACGAAGTAGCTCGGGCTCCGGCTCAATCTACCGGTGAGGCGCTGTTTCGTTCCAAATGCGAAGTCTGTCACAGCATAGGCAAAGAAGAGGGCTTGGGTCCCGGCTTACAGGGAGTTACGAAAGTGCGTGACAGGGCTTGGTTGACACGTTGGATTAAAACGCCTGATAAATTACTGGCTGATAAAGATCCAATTGCAGTGGATTTGTATAACCGTTACAAAAAAATAGTGATGCCTAATTTAAGGCTCGGTGATGCCGATGTGGAAGATCTGATTGTTTACATGGAGGCCAGTAGCAAGGCTATCTTACAAGATGAGGCAAACTAATGAACAGCATAAGGTTGATGCTTAAATCGTAGGCTGTACTGAACGCAGTGAAGCGCATCGCTCAATCACGAATGATGCGTTTTACATAGGTAACTCGCAATAAATACCACCCAAGTATTGCCTGACAGTCAGGCAAAGACTGACCTCCAGATTAACATGCAACTATAAAGTGAGGGCTTATTTATTGCGAGTTGCCTGAGCTCAGTACATTTTACAAAACTGGTGGTTTATTTTTGCGTATTGCCTTATTTGTGAATATAAAAAATATTTATTAATCTTAACGAAGGAATGTATAAGTTTATGACTTTTAAAAAACGCAATCTTATTGTTTTTCAATCACCGGAAATTGGCAACGGAATTTATAATGAATTGTCGGCGCATAATTGGGATGTGTATGTTGCCGAGGACATTCAACAAGCGCTTGAGTTATTGGACAAACATATATTCAAAGTAGGGTTATGTTTGATAGACGAGAAGTGCAACACCAGTCCGTGTTTGCTCGGCAAGACGTGTTTGATCGACAAGTGTACAAGTACCCGGAAACTGACTCAACTCAATCAATTATTCAGTTTACAAGTGCGGATCAACTGGATAATGGGCCTGCCAAGTGATTGCATAACAAACATAGCCCCGGATTCGGGTGAAAGTAAACTAACCGCCGAATACTTTTACAACTATTTAACTATTCCTGTTGATATAGAGCTCTTGTTAATGACTTTGGATCATGCCTATGGCGTGAATGAAGTCCAGGAACTGCCTTATGTCAGTCCATCCAAATTCGGTATGATCGGGAATAGTTCCTTAATGACAACGTTATTCACGCTACTGCAAAAAATTTCCAAAGAAGACGCCCCGGTTCTTATTGAAGGAGAAACCGGAACCGGCAAGGAATTAATTGCCAATGCCATTCATAACCATTCAAGCCGTGCCGGAAATCCGCTTGTCGCAATAAACTGTGGCGCATTTCCAAAAGAGTTGCTTCAGGCGGAGTTGTTCGGTTATGAAAAAGGGGCATTTGCCGGAGCGGAGAAACGTAAAACGGGTTGTATTGAAGCGGCGCAGAACGGAACCTTGTTTTTTGATGAGATAGCTGATTTACCTTTAGAGCAGCAAGCCAATCTGATACGCTTTCTTGAAGACAGAACCATTACGCGTATCGGCGGTTCAGAAAAAATACCTGTTAAGGTGCGCGTTATTGCTGCCACTCATTTAGATTTGAAAGACGCCGTGCGCAACGGAAAATTCAGGAAGGATCTTTATTATCATCTCCGTGTCCTGCACATCAAAACCCCCCCGTTAAGAGCAAGAGGCGATGACATAGAGTTGCTGGCCTACTATTTTTTCAACAAATTTTCTGCCAACCGAGCCTATAAAGCGAAAGGATTCCATGCGGATACGCTGTATTTATTAAAAAATTACGATTGGCCCGGCAATGTTCGGGAATTAATGAACTGCATTTACCATGCTATTGTTATATCGGAAAATCATGTGCTCACCCCGGGTGACCTGGGTCTGGAGCGACGCTATAAAGATCGCGGTCTATTAACTCTTGAAGAGTCACGCACCCTTGCCGACCGCGAATCGATAATCACTTGGCTGCGCCATACCAACAATAATATTACCCATGCAGCGACCTCACTCGGTATTTCCCGTGTAAGCCTCTACCGGTTGATAGATAAGTACCAGATCACTATCTAAACACCCTCTCGTAGGCCATAGGTATAGAGGCCAATGTCGTTAAGTTAAGCGCCTCTTGGCAAGATAAACCGTTGGCTAAGCGGAGCCAAAGCGATTTTTCCGGCTTCGGCTCCGTTCAGCCAACGGCTTAACTTAGGCAACTCGCAAAAAAACCACTACCCTATCGTTCCCACGCTCCAGCGTTGTGTGGCGCGGGGGCGTCACTGGCGGCATTCCCACGCCGGAGCGCTCGTCGTTATACACAAGTGTCTGCCGGAGTTTGGGTGCCTGTGCAACTCGTGGAGGTCAGGCTCTGCCTGACTGTCAGGCAGAGCCTGACCTCCATTGTAGGCGCATTCCCAATCCTGGCAGGAATAACGAGCTTTGGAGTCCTCCTCACATACTTGTATATAACGACGAGCGCCGGAACGTACGAACGATAGGAGTTTGGTAATACTACTGTTTAGCTGCGTAGCGGTTTTAGGTGCGCGATGCGCACACTACTACTGTCAGTAACTGGTGTATCATTTTTGTTACAGTTCAAAATATAACCAAGTCTGGTCTTTTTATTCTCTGTATTTATCGTTTTGAATAGAATATAAAGTATTCTCGATCATCTTGGTAACAGCTCATTAGTAGCGCAATACTTTGATTTTAATGGTTTTACCCTGCATACATCCCTCCGCCTTATCTCAATCATTCAGCAGCACATTGATTTTTCCAATCCAATCCCGGTTAAATTATCGGCTCCTCCTTGTATCAAAAACGTTACAGAGGTTCTTTGCGTTATTTTTAAGCTTTCTCTATGCCTTCATTAATGTTTTGTTCATGTTTTGTTAAGTTTTTGTTAAGGTTTACTTGATGTTTCTTTAACGTTTCTTTAACGTTTTGTGAAAATTCTCACACACCTCTGTATCAAAAATATTACAGTCATTCCCCTCGCAATATCGCCACCTCAAT
>JBAXTQ010000231.1:0-6164 GCA_037130115.1 Methylococcaceae bacterium | reverse complement strand
CCCAGTTCTTTCAATTGTTCATCCGTAACCACCGCTGGCGCACTGACCAACGGACACGCCGCTGACTGGGTTTTTGGGAAGGCGATTACATCACGAATAGAACTTGATCCGGTCATCAACATCACCAAACGATCCAAGCCAAACGCCAAACCACCATGAGGGGGCGCACCGTATTTTAACGCATCCAACAGGAAGCCGAATTTCTCTCTGGCTTCTTCTTCGCCAATGCCCAAAATTCCAAACACGGTTTGTTGCATGGACGTGCGGTTGATACGAATAGAACCGCCGCCGACTTCAGTACCGTTTAACACCAAATCATAAGCGCGTGATAACGCCGCAGCCGGATTAGCTACCAGATCTTCGACCGAACAACTGGGCGCGGTAAAAGGGTGATGAATGGCGTTAAAGCGGCCGCTTTTTTCGTCCCAGTCAAACATGGGGAAATCAACGACCCAAACCGGTTTCCATTCGCCCACCATCAACTTAAGGTCATGGCCCAATTTAACGCGCAACGCCCCCATGGCTTCATTAACAATATTGGCTTTGTCTGCACCAAAGAAAATTAAATCGCCGGTTTGTGCGCCGGTTTTAGCCAGGACACTGTCCCACACTTCTTTGGGAGCAAATTTTACGATAGGTGATTGCAAGCCCTCAAGGCCGGCAGCCAAATCGTTAACCTTAATGTAAGCCAAGCCTTTAGCGCCATAAATGCTGACAAATTTGGTTAATTCATCAATGTCTTTGCGGCTTAATTCGCTCGCGTTTGGCACGCGCAAGGCAACCACGCGACCTTTTGGATCATTGGCGGGGGCCGAGAATACTTTAAAATCGACGTCTTTCATGTCATCGGCAATATCAACCAGTTCCAGCGGAATGCGCAAATCAGGGCGATCAACACCAAAGCGTGACACAGATTCCTGATAGCTCATGCGTGGAAACTCGGCATCCAACTCGACATTAATCACTTTCGCAAATAATTGACGAATCATTTCTTCCATGACTTCCATGATTTCGTTTTCATCCATGAAGGATGTTTCTATATCCAACTGGGTAAATTCGGGCTGTCTGTCAGCACGCAAATCTTCATCGCGGAAACAACGCACGACTTGATAATAGCGATCCATACCGGCAATCATCAACATTTGTTTATACAGCTGAGGTGATTGTGGCAGGGCAAAAAAAGCATTTTCGTGGGTACGGCTAGGCACGATATAATCGCGTGCACCTTCGGGTGTCGCCTTGGTTAAGTAAGGCGTTTCAATTTCAAAAAACTCGTTATCATCAAGAAAGTTTCTTAAAGTCCGCGTAACATCACGACGCACCTTCATTTTTTCCTGCATCGCAGTCCGGCGCAGGTCAATATAACGATAGCGTAAACGCAGCTCTTCGTTAACTTCAATATCGCTTTCTATCGGAAATGGTGGCGTTTCGGATTCATTTAAAACTTCAATCTCGTTAGCCAGTATTTCAATGGCACCCGAGTGCATGTTGGCATTGACCGTACCGGTCGGACGATCACGAACCAGCCCCGTTATTTTTAATACATATTCACTGCGGACATTTTCAGCAATGGCAAAAGTATCCGCTACGTCGGGATCAACCACGACTTGTACCAAACCGGCACGGTCTCTAAGGTCAATAAAAATAACGCCGCCGTGGTCGCGGCGTCTATGCACCCAACCGCAGATTGAAACGGTTTCGCCTAGCTGTTGTGTATTTAATTCTCCGCACTTGTGGGTACGCATAAAGTTTTCCTGTGGATTAAAAAGTTGTTTATTGCTATTTATTAAGGTGATGACAGCACGCTGTTTAAGGAAAAATCATGATTTGATTTAACCAGGCGTCTGTTTTATTAATCACTTTTACTACTGGCAGCAGCAGAACTGCCAGCTTTTGGAGTCTTGGGTGCCGAGGCTTCGCCCGCTACATTTTTCTTGGTACCGCTCTTAAAATCAGTTTCATACCAGCCGGTACCTTTTAATCTAAATCCGGCAGCCGAGATTTTTTTCATTAATTCCGGCTTTGTGCAGGCAGGGCAAATAACTATAGGATCAGCGCCCAGTTTCTGTAACGCTTCGTGCTCATGCCCACAGGACTGACATTGGTATTCGTAAATTGGCATTAACCACTCCGACAACAAAAAATAATAACGACAAATAAGGACTGAATTTAGCTTTTCCAGACACTTACTATAAAATAACCGTCTATTTTACAGACACACAGCCAACAATGAAAACATTAACCATAACCCGCCCCGATGACTGGCATCTACATGTACGAAACGGCGCTATTTTAAAAGCCGTATTACCGCATACTGCCAGGCAATTTGCACGTGCCATTATTATGCCTAACCTTAAGCCACCGGTGACCACAGTGACTCAAGCCTTGGCGTATCGCGAAGAAATTTTGCAGGCGATTCCGGCAGGTATTGATTTCACCCCCTTAATGACGCTGTATCTAACCGGCTCTACGACAGTCGCCGAAATAAAAAAAGCCGCCGGGTCTGACCCCGTTTATGCGTTTAAATTGTATCCAGCCGGCGCTACCACCAATTCGGATTCCGGTGTTGCTGATATTAAAGCCATTTTTCCGTTACTGGCAGAAATGGAAAAACACGACCTTCCTTTACTGATTCATGGCGAAGTGACCGATGTACACTGTGACATTTTTGACCGTGAACGGGTGTTTGTTGACACCAGCTTGACCGATATTGTCGATAATTTCCCAGGCTTGCGCGTGGTCGTTGAGCACGTCACCACCACTGAAGCGGTGCAATTTGTGCAAGCGGCCAGCAATCAAGTCGCCGCAACCATTACCCCCCAACATCTTTTGTTTAACCGTAATGCCCTCTTGGCAGGCGGCATCCGTCCCCATTATTATTGCTTGCCGATACTCAAACGTGAACCGCATCGTCTGGCATTGGTTGCCGCCGCGACCAGTGGTAATCCAAAATTCTTTTTAGGCACCGACAGTGCGCCACATACCACTTTGTCAAAAGAAACCGGTTGTGGCTGTGCCGGCTGTTACAGTGCCCACGCAGCGCTGGAGCTTTACGCCGAGGCCTTTGAGCACGCCGATGCATTAGACAAACTGGAAGGCTTTGCCAGTTTTTACGGAGCCGATTTTTACCGATTGCCCAGAAACACAGGCACAGTCACGTTAGAAAAAACCACCTGGAAAATTCCCGCCAGTTACGGAGAAAACGACACCCTCATCACGCCACTTAAAGCCGGTGAAGATCTGGGTTGGAAAATACAATCCATACACGAAGCGGATTAAAACCGTAATTTTTTACCTTGTTACGCCCAACTTGGCGTAACATGCCTTAACTTTTCGATACCTTTGGATACCACCCAACCTAATGGATACACCTGCAATTCCTCTAGCCCAACGCTTTAGAGGCTACCTCCCGGTCATCGTCGATATAGAAACAGCCGGCTTTAATCCCAAAAAAAATGCCTTACTGGAAATTGCGGCTGTTATTGTTGAACTTAACAGTAATAATGAGCTGGAAATCACCGAACGCTATACCACGCATGTGGTTCCTTTTAAAAATTCCGAACTTGATCCGGCGGCTCTCAAATTTAATGGTATCGATCCGTACCACCCGTTTCGTATGGCAATCGATGAAAAAGATGCGCTGGACATGCTTTTTAAACCGATTAAACAAGCCGTAAAACGTAACAACTGCACACGAGCCATTTTGGTAGGCCACAATCCTGCTTTTGATATCGCTTTTTTAAATGCCGCTATCCAGCGCACCCAAATAAAACGCAGCCCTTTCCATCCGTTCAGCTCATTCGACACTGCGACATTGGGTGGATTGGCTTATCAACAGACGGTACTGGCAAAAATTGCCCAGGCAGCCGGTCTGGAATGGGACAACGAAAAAGCGCATTCAGCCTTATATGATGCCGAACAGACCGCCGAACTGTTTTGTATGATTTTTAATAAATGGAAGCGTCTTGAAGCGCTTGATGTGTGATGATAAAAATCAGACTAGCTTCTTAAGACGGGACAGATAGCATCCCTTGACGCGCTGATATTTATAATGTCGTCCCGCTTTTTGTGGCAGTCGAACAAGATAACTTTCCGGGAACGCTTAGCCCAAGCTCGGCACGCGATAGTCAAGTCGATTACTGACTACGTCGGGCAGGGGCTCAGCGCTCCCGGAATCAATAATCCCGTTATTAGTCTTCAATGCGTGTTAGTTCAAGCTCGCCTATTAGGTAGTATTCGTTACCCCCATAAATCCAACCCGCTTTTTCCAAACCATCTTTCTCGATTAACGCTTCGAGATTGGCTTCTTCACCGGCAGATAATCCTTCGGGGTAAGTATATTCGCCATGACCGTCATCCGATTCTTCAAATTCGAACTCATAGCCATATTCGTTATCGTCAGGGTCTAAACCGTCTTTATTATCCAGATCAATTTCAGGTTTAGTATCGGATTCAATGGTAAAAGAACCCGAACGCCAAACAATATCGTGGACTAATTCAAGCTGGTCTTTTTTCCAGGATTCAATTTCAATGAATGATTTTTTATGTTTAGGAGTCAGTCGCCAAGTTGCCATAGAATTTTCTTTATCCGTTATTTAGATATTAACCATTACTCAATCTCACCATTCGCCCTTAAAAAACCTTAAATAATTAATTAAAAAGTAAACAAAATCAATTAATTAACTTTTATTTGAAATATTGTGATAATTTTTTCATGCCAGCATCTCGTTTGCCTCTCGAATGCAATAAGTGCGTGGACATGATATTTTTTATCTTATTTTGTAGTGCTTTGATTTTAAAGTAATTTTATAACTAATTGTTTCTTAATCGATTTATCTCAACATGTTGATATTGCTTGAAAAATAATTAAGTTTTTATCGGATTTTAATAGCGAATGGTGAGCTCAATAGCTATAGTTAAGCCACTTTTCAGTCCAACCGGCTTGCAATGTGAAGATTAAGTACCAGAAACGGCGTAGGCCGGAATAAGGCTTTTTGAGCGCAAGCGAGAATAAGCGTTTCCGGTGCTCTGTACGATATGCCGGAAACGCCACCACGCGCTACGCTTAAGTGGTCTTATTCAGGCCTACGCCAATTGCTTGCTATAGCTGCCTCACCAGAATCAAGAACTTGAAGATTTAGTTTTAGGCATAAAAGCCCGCCATTTTCATGTAAAGTTTGAAATATAGGCTACTGAACAGGTATGATCCGACCCAATAATGTGGAAGGTATCCATACATCCAACTGAGTTATAGCAAATCTTTTGTATTTAAAAATGGTGCGCCCAGAGAGATTCGAACTCCCGACCAATCGGTTCGAAGCCGATTACTCTATCCAGCTGAGCTATGGGCGCTTGATTGGTAATTGGATAGGTTATATCACAATTAATGAATGTTAAATCCGTTGCTATTGAAGCCACGTCTTAACAAGTGGGCGATTATATCAGCTTTTAATTATAAATTTTAAAAAAATATAATTATTTCCCTGATGCCCAAGCGGATAATTCTTCAGCTTACCGTTAAAATCTTACTTTAAGGCGGAAAAGCGTTAAAAACCAAACTGCGAAACGTCCTGAAAACTGCGATCTCTTGATTGCCTTATCTTCTCACCCGTGCGGCAGAGAGCCGAGGGCACCGCGAAAGGCATCTTGCATAACGAAACGCCTCTGGCGGACAAAAGTCCACGGCCCCGTGATACCTTCCCCCGTCGGGCCTGCGATCGTCATGGACGTGTAGCCTTCCCCTTCAAACCCGGTTTCCGCAACGACCATGCTGGCCAGAAAACCGGTCTGTTTCGCAAGTGATAGCCTGATATTGGCGATAATCTTTTTACGGAGCGAAAAACTGATGTCCCGAAAGATATTGAACGCTGCTGAAGCGTCCCGAACCGCTTCCTCGACTGTGTCACGAATGCCCAGCTCATATTCCGGGAGCTATAGATCCATGTCCGTTATTGAAGACGTCCCTCATAATATGCGAGATCGAATCTGGACTCCGCGGGTCACCCTGTCCGCATTCATTAAGCAAGCGTTGACACATGGTAGTTGCAGTGATGCCGTGAAATCTGTTCAAGCTGAGAGATTTGGTGATGGACTGACGCCATGCTCAGGATCCCGTCAATATCGTAAAAACGCTCTGAGAAAACTGTATCGGCAACGCTGGAAAA
>JBAXTQ010000230.1:0-6196 GCA_037130115.1 Methylococcaceae bacterium | reverse complement strand
CAGATTATAATCAATTTTCAATGTCAGCTAATGGCTGTCTCATAAAGTATACAATCCAAGGCACTTTTAACCCAACGGTAGAATGTGGCCTCAGAGTGTCTTATTTTATGTCTTATTATTAAGTCTTAGAAAGTCTTAGACTTAATAAACCTTAACCTGACAAACATTCGAATAATCAGCAGCACTGCTAAATTAATTACTTCTTGCCGTAGGTGCTATCGTGATCAGAGGCAATGGTCAGGAGACGAATAAATTCACCATCACGATAGGCCGTTGCTCGTCGTGCTTGGGTAATACGTAACGAATAGATAGCATCAATTCCGAGCGGTGGCTTGACACTAATGATTTTTTCCCACTTCAGACCGTTGTCGCGATAGACCTGGTTCCAGGTCATTTGCCGAAGTTTGTTGAGCGTTTCCAGGGCTGCATGCCGTTCTGTCTTTTGCAGTGTCAGAAGATTATCCTGGAAGACTGGGTTATTAAGATCAAGCCTGACCAGTACATTCAGGTCAATCTTGGCCATTCAGCTTCTCCAGCATGGCATCAACATGGGTATCGGTAGGTGGATTGGCTTGCGCCCAAGACAAGGCATTTTGCAGATCATAAGCCGCTTTGGGCTGGTGAAGCCAACGTTCGTTATCTGGAATAACAGTAGCGGTGCGTACCAACCAGACACCAGGCTCCTGCTCTTCCACTAGAACCTGTCGGCCAGCGTACTGTTTGCCCAGTGAGATTTGCCCGTTTGCGCCAATGACCTTGACGCTAGGTTGAGTAGCTACTGTTGTCATTATAATCTCCAGAATATTAATGCACTAAGCCACTATAGCACTAATATAATAATATTGGCTAGTAAAAATAATGGGGCGTATCACTACCTCCAAAGGTACGAAAACGACCCGTTTCGTACCTGCAATTATAAGGTTTACAAAACCAGGCTTATCGACTTTCGTACACCTTGAAAGCGGGGAAAACCCCATCCCTCAATAAATCATTTTGCGCGTAGCCCAAGTACAACCGATAGTTAAAAAAAGTGTTTTATAGTTCTTTAACTTTACCGCATTGCAACGACTACTTGCTCAAGTTATTTCGTGCTCGTTCCTTAGTTAATGTGCGTTTACGCACTGTCTCTTTTCCCTTTTGCGAGTATAATTTTAAATTTTAAAAGACATCACTTTATACCTACCTCCTTTGCGTTTTGAATGACTTGCATATCGTAGTTTACTAACAATACTTTTAGGATTGCTTGAATATGAGGGTGCAAACTTGCTTCACACGATCAGTCCAAGAAACCAAAAAGTTAGTCAGCTTGGGCGTATTCTAATCGTCACAAATATCAGGGGACAGTATGGTTCTATAAATGGGTAGCATAGCAACATGACCTCACTTTCTTTGCTGTTCTGGATTGTATCCGGAATCCTATTGCAACTGGCGATCTATCTGGGCATCGTCTATTGGCGTCACTGGATGGATTATCACGCCTTGCCAAACTGCGGGGAGGATTTGAACTTAACGGTGAGCGGGGGCAAGTCGCGAGACGCGGAAGGTATCACTGTTGCTGCCCGGTTGGACTTCCGGAAGTTCAGGGTCGACCACAAGGTAATGGAAGATGCTTGTTCGTCTATTTGCTCGTTTTTCCTCGTGCCGGAAGACGGAAAACCCCTGCCACCTTTTTTGCCCGGGCAGTTTTTAACTTTCCGCCTCGACTTGCCGGCAACGGCGGGAGGTACCGAACAGCTCATTCGTTGTTATTCCTTGTCGGATGCACCTCGCCCTGATTGCTACCGAGTGTCAATCAAGCGGGAATTAGCGCCTACCGGAAGTAGCTTGCCTCCGGGACGTTCATCCAATTACTTTCACGATCACGTCTCAGTCGGCAGCATCTTGCAGGTGCGAGCGCCTTCCGGACATTTTCATATTGACCGCAGTGATGCTCCTGTGGTGCTGATCGGCGGCGGCATCGGCATCACACCGATGCTCAGCATGCTAAACTGGTGCTTGGTTAATCAGCCCGGACGCGAAGTCTGGCTGTTCTATGGCGTGCGTAATGGCCGTGAGTTGATGATGAAGTCGCATTTCGACGCACTGGCATTGTCACATACGAACTTTCATTTGCGGGTGTGCTTTAGTGCTCCTCAGCCGGACGATGTGGCAGGGCACGATTACCACCATCAGGGCCGAATCGATATCAACCTGTTGCGTACCCAATTACCAGCCAAGCCTTATCACTTCTACATTTGCGGCCCCGTTCCGATGTTGGAAAGCCTTGTTCCGGCACTGGATGATTGGGAGATACCGGATACCCATATCCATTTTGAGGCTTTCGGGCCGGCATCGATCAAACACCGTAACGCTAAGGTCTCGGTTACCGATGCGCAGAACGAGGCGGTGGCTAACGCTATCTTTGTGAGTTTTGCCCAGTCCGGCAAACAGCTGCAATGGTCGCCGTTAGCCGGCAGCCTGCTCGACTTGGCAGAATCTCAGGGGATCAGCGTTAATTCGGGCTGCCGCGCGGGTGGCTGCGGCAGCTGCCAGACGAAAATCCTGTCAGGCGAAGTTACCTACCGCCAGCAACCGGATTACGATCCGGAGCCCGGTACCTGCCTGCTCTGTGTCTGCTTACCCAAGACTAACTTGATACTGGATGCTTAAATGATGACTTCGCTGTGGCGCCAACATATCCTTCCCTTCAGCCTACTGCTTGGTTTGCTGGCAGTTGCCACACTGGCAGGGGATTATCTTCTGCATCGGCTAAATCTGGTATGGGTCGGTCGCTATCTGGGCATTCCCGGCATAGTTCTGATCATAATTTCGTTAATTTATTCCCTTCGCAAACGCAAAGTCATCACGGCGGGAAATCCGAAAGCACTGCTGACTTTTCATGAATTGACCGCTTGGCTCGGTTCCTTGTTGGTGCTGATCCATGCCGGCATCCATTTCAATGCCATTTTGCCTTGGCTAGCCACAGTGGCCATGAGTGTGAATGTGGTTAGCGGACTGGTTGGCAAACTACTGTTGGATCAATCCCGCCGTCATGTCCAAGGTGAGCGCGAAGACTTACAGCTTCGTGGTTTCTCCCGGTTTGAGGTGGAACAAACCTTATTCTGGGATGCCGTGACTCTTGATGCGATGACCAAGTGGCGAAAAGTGCATATCCCGATTTTCATTGTTTTTGTAACTCTGGCACTGGGTCATATCATCAGCATATTCATGTTCTGGGGTTGGGTATGAACAATATCCTAAAGACAGTTCTTGCCGTCAACCTGATCGTGATTACGGTTTTGGTTTTTATCTTCCCGCAGCTGATGATTGCACCGGGCAAACTGATTCCCGGTCATAAGCAATTGGATACCGATTGCTTTGCCTGCCACGCGCCCTTCAGTGGAGTCGCTTCCGAGCGCTGCATGACCTGCCATAAACCTGCCGATATCGGTCGTTTGCTGACGACAGGACAACCCATCGCAAAGCCACGCACTTCATCCCCTTTTCACCAGCAGTTGCTTAGTCAGGACTGCGTAGCTTGCCACACCGATCATGCGGGGGTGATACGCTTTATGCAGCCGGGACGTTTCAATCATGCCTTGCTGCAAAAAGCAACGAGTGAGCAATGCCAGAACTGCCACAAGCCGCCCACTGACTCGCTACACCAGCAGATTGCCGGTCATTGCGCTCAGTGTCACAGCCAGGAAAAGTGGGTGCCGACGACTTTCAATCATACCCAGTATTTTTCATTAGACGGCGATCACAACACGCGCTGTGTGACCTGTCATGAGCGCAATGACTACCGCCATTACACCTGCTACGGTTGCCACGAACACTCGCTTGCAAGCATCCGTCGCGAGCACATCGAGGAAGGCATCCGCAATTTCGACAATTGTGTTCAGTGTCACCGAAGTGGAAATGAACATGACATTCGTGATGTGGATGGAAAACGCAACAGTGAAAAAGATGATGACTAACCCTCGCAAAATGTAGCTTGGGGCATTTCAATCGTCGAACTGCAAAGTCAGTTACCAGCGTTATCACCTTGAATATTATTTTAAAACCATGACCAATAAACACTGTCCTCACAAACCAAAAGTGTGCAATTCGAAAATAGTATCGCTGGATTGAATTTGCTGGGCATTCGTGCTTCTCGGCTGCTTCACTATGCGCTCGATTTCGGACACCAAGTGTACACCCTATAGGTGATAACGCTCTCAGAGCTGAAACTCGTGCTTGATTAGTGGTTCAGCTGTGCTTCTATCTTTTTCGTAATAGTAGTTTTACCAAAAATCACCCATAAATTAGAAAATATCCCAACGTGTAACATTGAATATTGTAGAGAGCGACAGTTGAATAAATAAAACAACTCGCCGAAGACGAACACGTTGACTGCAGCAGTCCTTGCTGCGGCTAAGGTTTCACCGTGCAACAATTCCCATTCGAACAGGCCAAACGCACCGATCAAAAGTAGTATGCCGACCAGACAAATACGAAACATTAGATGCCGTGTAAGGATTGGTTGTTGCGGATTACGGGGTTTGCGGTTCATTAAATTGGGTTCCTTGGGCTCAAATGCAAGCATTAGGCCTAGCAGCACTGCGGTGGACATGTTGACCCAGAGAATTTGTACAGGGGTAATCGGTAGGGCCACATTGGCGAATATGGCGGCGGAGATGACCAGACCTTCGCCAAGATTGGTCGGTAAGGTCCAGACGATAAATTTCACCAGATTGTCGAACACGCCACGGCCTTCCTCCACAGCCGCTTCAATGGTGGCGAAATGATCGTCGGTTAAGACCATGGCGGCGGCTTCCTTGGCGACTTCAGTGCCGTTCAACCCCATAGCCACGCCGATGTTGGCTTGACGCAAGGCTGGTGCATCGTTGACACCGTCACCGGTCATCGCCACGACGTGGCCGTGGGCTTGTAGAGCCTGCACCAACTGCAGTTTTTGTTCGGGGGCAACACGGGCGAAGACTGCGCAATTTCCTACTAGTTCGGGATACTCGCTTTCGGCAATGGTTTGCATCTCTGCGCCATTGATGACGCGATCGGCGTGTTGCATACCCAGTTGCTTCGCAATCGCCTGCGCGGTAATCGGGTGGTCGCCGGTAATCATTTTGACTTGAATCCCGGCTTGGTAACAGGCCGCAATTGAGGCGGCGGCTTCCGGGCGCGGCGGATCAATCATGGCTTGCAGCCCCAGAAACGTTAAACCGTCGCACACTTCATCGTGCTGAACGGCATCATCGGCGTGGTCGGCACGGGCAAACGCCAGTACCCGCAAACCCTGCATAGCCATGTCTTCAAGCCGACGCAGCAACAGAGAATTATCTAGGGCTATCGGCTGCATTTGGCTATCAAAAGCATTATCGCAACGCGCCAATAGACTTTCCAGCGAGCCTTTCAGGTAAACATGGCGAGCGTCTTGCACGCAGTTATGGTGCAGCGTGGCCATAAACTGATGCTGGGATTCGAAGGGAATTACATCCAGACGAGGATGATCGTTGCTAACACTGACATGGTGCAACCCAGCTTTGTGTGCTGAAACCAATAATGCGCCTTCGGTGGGATAGCCCTCGATTCGCCAAGTATCCGTTTCCGCAATCAGGCGGGCATCATTACATAATAGGCCGGCCTTTAGGCATTCCAGCAAAGCGGGATATTGCTGAGGAATAATCACTTTACCGTTGTTGCGGAATTCGCCGTCGGGAGTATAGCCGCTGCCGGTGACTTCAAACAATTCGCCGCCCGCATACAGCGCCTGAACTGTCATCTGATTTTGGGTCAGCGTGCCGGTTTTGTCGCTGCAAATCACCGTAGTGCTGCCAAGGGTTTCTACCGCAGGTAATTTGCGAATGATGGCATTGCGTTTAGCCATCCGAGATACGCCTATCGCCAAGGTGATGGTCAACGCCGCTGGTAATCCTTCGGGAATCGCCCCAACAGCCAGTGCTACCGAAGCCATGAACATATCCAGTATGGAATGACCGTAGGCAATGCCCACTGCAAAAGTCAGGGCCGCCATACCGATGATGACCCATAGCAATACTTTGCTGAATTGGCTTATTTTTTGGGTTAGCGGCGTTTCCAGGTCTGTGGCGCTGGCGATCAAACGATTGATCAGACCTATCTCGGTGCGGTCGCCGGTTTCCACAACGCTATGAGCAATCGGCAACCGTCATTATCAGTCAATTACCGACTGATCAATGGT
>JBAXTQ010000023.1:0-29872 GCA_037130115.1 Methylococcaceae bacterium | reverse complement strand
CCCCTCTTTGAAAAAGAGGGGTTAGGGGAGATTTTATTAGATAAATCCCCCTCGACCCCCTCGCTATGCTCTCCCCCTTTTTCGAAGTGGGAGAGCATAGCGAGGGGGCTTGAATAACTACAAAGTGATCGTTTTTTACTGTGCGCTTTTTACCTTGCACCACTTGGATTAACTATGAAATACACAGCTAGTGTGTCAACGGTTGCTTATATCGGCTTGGGCAGCAACCTTGAACAACCCGTTGCACAAATTACTTTGGCGCGTACTGCAATTGCCTTAATAACAGGCGTGCAAGAAGTGGCCTTTTCCAGTTTGTACCATAGCTTGCCTATGGGGCCGCAGGATCAACCCGATTATGTCAATGCGGTTATGGGTGTCAAAACCGACTTATTGCCGATGGCTCTGTTGCGTAGTCTGCAAGCCATCGAAAATGATCAGGGGCGGCTACGAATAGGCGAGCGCTGGGGCGCGAGAACATTGGATTTGGATATTTTGATTTATGGCGAACAAGAAATTGATGTGCCTGATTTAACAGTCCCTCACAAAGGCTTGGAAGAACGCTCTTTTGTTCTGTACCCTTTGTTTGAAATTGTTCCGCAACTAAGGGTGCCGGGTAAAGGTTCCCTTACCGATTTGATTGCCAAGTGTCCCTTGTCAGGACTGAGACGGATGGACTGACATGTATCACACGATCCATGACTCCACAGTAAAACCGTTAACGGTCAATGATCTGGCTGCCATGAAGCAGCGGGGTGAAAAAATCACCTGCTTAACGGCTTACGATGCCAGTTTTAGCGCGTTGATCGACAAAGTAGGTGTCGATATGATGTTGGTCGGTGATTCTCTGGGCATGGTTGTGCAGGGACAGGCGACAACGCTTCCGGTCACTATAACGGATATGGTTTATCACACCCGGTGCGTTAGCCAGGCAAGGCGCAGGACATTTGTCATTGCCGATTTGCCCTTTATGAGCTATGCCACACCGATGGTTGCCGCCCAAAATGCTGCCCTGTTAATGCAGGTTGGCGGCGCACAAATGGTCAAGCTGGAAGGCCCCCGCGTTGACGTAGTCCGTTTCTTGGTTGATCAGGGCATTCCCGTCTGTGGACATTTAGGACTGTTGCCGCAATCGATCAATCAATTGGGCAGTTATAAAGTTCAAGGCAAAGAGCCTGCCGCAGCCGAAAAAATACTTGCCGATGCCCATCAACTACAAGAAGCGGGAGCCGGTTTGTTGGTGTTAGAGTGCGTACCGGCGCTACTTGCCAAAGAAATCAGCGCCCGGCTGAGTATCCCTGTTATCGGTATTGGTGCGGGTGTTGATTGCGACGGACAAGTGCTGGTGCTTTATGACATGCTTGATATCGGCATCATTAAGCGCCCCCGATTTTCCAAAAACTTCATGTTGGGTGCGGCGAGTATCGAAGCCGCGATCAATGCCTATCATCAGGCTGTCAAACAGTCGCAATTTCCAAGCGTAGAACATAGTTTCCAAGTCTAATGCACATCGTTAACACAGTTTTTGACTTACGTGAGACCATTAAAATATGGCGCTCCAACGGTGAAAGCATCGCTTTTGTCCCAACCATGGGTAATTTGCACGCCGGACATCTCCATCTGGTCAACAGGGCTAAAAAATCAGCCGATCGTGTTGTTGTCAGTATCTTTGTTAATCCTGCCCAATTTGGAGTCGGGGAAGATTTTGAAACCTATCCCCGCACTGAGCGTGATGACCAGGAAAAGTTGGAAGTCGAGGGCGCAGACTTATTGTTTTTACCGGCGGTTGCCGATATTTATTCCCCGGATGCCAAAACAATAATCACGGTAACCGGGCTTTCAGAGCGTTATTGCGGCGCTTCCAGACCCGGACATTTTAGTGGCGTTGCCACCGTTGTCTGTAAATTGTTCAATATCGTACAGCCTGCTGTGGCTTTGTTCGGTCTTAAAGATTTTCAGCAATTGACTATAATAAAAACGATGGTTCGGGATTTAAATATCCCCGTTGAAATACTCGGTATCGATACGGTCAGAGAGCCAGGCGGCTTGGCGCTGAGTTCCAGAAATAACTATTTGACGGCGACTGAAAAAGAAGTGGCTCCCAAACTTTATCAGGCTTTAGGTATCGCGCGTGACGCTATTTTGTCCGGCAATCAGTCTTATGCCGATATTGAACAACAGGCACGCCGGTTTTTACAGCAAGCAGGCTTTCAGACGGATTATTTTTCTGTGTGCCGTAGTCATGATTTAGAAAAGGCGGGGCTCGATGATGTTGATTTGGTTTTATTGGCGGCAGCAAAATTGGGCAAAACAAGGTTAATTGATAATATTTATTTTTCCAGATAATTAAGTTAAAGTAATCATTATGAAGTTAACAATGCAAGAAATACACGCTTGCACTGCCTGTTTGTGCAAACCTTTGTTAATGTTGACTATCTAAAAAGTTGATGGACTGTTGCAATTAATGGATAATGTCTGGTTTTTAAACGTATTTATAGTGTTTTATTATGCAAATTACGATGCTTAAAGCAAAGTTACACCGAGCGACAGTGACTCGTTCAGAGTTGGGTTATGAGGGGTCTTGCGCAATTGATGGCACTATTCTTGACCTGTCAGGGATCAGAGAATACGAGCAGATTCAGATTTATAATATCAATAATGGAGCGCGTTTTACCACCTATGCCATTCGTGCAGAAAATGGTTCCGGCGTATTTTCGGTTAATGGCGCCGCTGCCCGCTTAGCCTGTCCTGGTGACCTGATTATTGTTTGCGCTTACACAATATTGGATCAACAAGAATCTGAAAAACATAAGCCGACGCTGATTTATTTTAACGAAAAAAACGAAGTTTTGCGTTCTGCCTCATCAATACCTGTGCAGGCCGCCGGATAGTGTTTTAGAGAAATTTAATCAAGTAAAAAACCCGCAAGCCCAACGGCTTGGCGGGTTTTTTATTAGCCATGAGTTTGTTTCGGTATTGGAAAACAAACGATGATTGGCGGTTTCGATCATAGAACACGGATGACACGGATCAGACGGATTTCAACGGATTTTTTTAGCCAAAAAAATACCTTTGTGATATAGAGAAATTATTTATCTAAAAATGTATAAATCCCGATTCCGGGAACGCTGAGCCCCAGCTCGGCGTAATTACCATCCTGCCGTAATCAACCTTATTATCCCGTGCCGCGCTGGAATTTGGCGTTCCCATAGAGTTATTCCACAAAGTCGGCTATCCACTAAGAACGTACATCAAATAACTTGACCGTTTATATCCCCTCACCCCAGCCCTCTCCCGGCGGGCATAGGTATCTACATAACTTTTTCGCATAATAAAAACAATGAGTTGAGTAGGGTGCGCATCGCGCACCACAACCATGCCAGAGTAGAAACCCAATAGGCACCCGATGGAAAACAATAATAGATTTTGGTGCAAATAAAACCGTTTAGTGGGTGCGGTTTTAGGTGCGTGATGCGCACCCTGCCATTATAAATCGGGGACTTATTATTGCGAGTTGCCTTAGGCGCTAGCCGCAACCTGAGAGAGATACTTTGATTTGTCGGATTACGCTTTCGCTAACCCGCGACCTACACGATTAAAGCAACCGTAGGGGCAATATAAAAACCAATAATTGAAAAAGATGTATTGCCTGTCATCAAACCGTAACAGAGTTGTCACCTAAATTTCGCATTAGGACGTTATTCTATTTAAAGCAAATCAAAATAGATCATTTGCAAATAATTAAATCCGTTTAACCTGCTTCGGTTTTTGTTGCTGGTGAACGGTAACCTGGCGACAAAAGAGTTTTAGTCAATGATAATCAAAAAGTTAAGTTTTTCTGTATTAGTTTTATCGTTATTTCTTTTTGGATGTGCAACTCAGGCACCCAAAAATGAAATTAAAGCGGATGCCGCCCTGCAAGGCGCAACCGAGTTGAGTTTTCGCGAATTTTATAAGTTACCTATAGGCCCAAACGGGCTGGAACCAACGGCTAAGTTGCTAAGCCTGAAAGATAAACGTGTTCATCTTCAGGGCTTTATGGTTAAGGCCGAAGAACCGGTAGCCGGCATTTTTATGGTGACCCTGGTACCTGTCAATATTCCGGAAAAAGAAGATGGTCCGTCCGACGACTTGCCAGGGGCGACCGTGTTCGTGCACATGCCTTTAGAAGATTCAGCAAAAATTCTGGCATTTCGCCCGGGCGCGTGGGATCTGGTCGGCACGATGCAGCTAGGAGCAATGGATGAGAGCAACGGGCGCATTTCTTATGTCCGGCTATTGCTGGATCAAGCACCTGTCCAAGGCACGGTGGAGTCAGAAAATGAGAGCAAGGCAGTCGTCAGTCAGCGTTAACGCCGGAAAATTTTAACCGTTTTGTATCATCAAGTTATTTAGGAGCATTGCAGCATCTATAGGGATATTTTTTATCAACGTTACAATCCTTAAACCATCAAATCAGGAATACCCATGAAAAATCGTAACTCTTTGCTGGGCTTTGTTATTGCCGGCATTCTTGCTACCGGTGCTGATTGTGCCAGCGCTCTTACCATCAGTCGTTTGACACCACCCAGTCAGTTGTTTGCGACTAATGGCGCTACTTCAAGCCCGATGATTTCCCGTTTTATTCAGGGTCAGCGTTTTGATCTACAAGCAACCGTGCGTCCAGACGCTGGAAAGACCATCACTAAAGTTGAATTTTTTGTTGACAGTGCTTCGGTGGGTGTCGCTAATACCGCGCCTGTTACTGGCGTTAAAACCTCACTGGTTCCAGCTACCGCTATTACTGGCACGGTTGCCAACGCCGTCGTCGCTTCAGTTCGCGGCTATTCCAATTCGGTTTCAGGTATCCGTACGTTAACCGCTGTTGCCACTCAAAGTGATAACACAACCGTTACCGCCACCGGTAGTTTTGAAGTGGTTGGTATTACTCAAGCCGGTCGTAAAGTCAAAAATGTCATCATCATGTTGGGTGACGGTATGGGTGCAAGTCACCGAACTGCTGCACGTATTGTTCAAAATGGTTACGCACAAGGTAAAGCCAACAAAAAATTGGCTATGGATAGCTTCACCAATACGGCCATGATTATGACTGCATCGTTGGACACCCAAGTGACTGACTCTGCACCTGGCATGGCTAACTATGTAAATGGCAACAAAGCTAACTCAGGTCAAGAAGGCGTGTGGCCGGATGACACGACTGCTGCATTTGACGGCCCACGTATGGAATATATGTCTGAATTTTTGGCGCGTACTCAAGGCAAAAAACTGGGTATCGTGACTACAGCTGACGTATTTGATGCAACACCTGCTGCGAATGCAATTCATACATCTAACCGTGGTAACGGCACAGGTATTGTTGATCAATTTTTGGATGATTCTTCCAGAACTAATCTGACTGTATTGATGGGTGGAGGCCGTAAATGGTTTCTTCCCAGCGGAACTTCTTTCAACAATAATTTTGGTGGCACGCCATTTACTGGTTCGGCTCGTGCTGCTGCTTCTGACTATACGTTACCGTCAGATATTCAAGCAGGCTGGAATGCCGCTGCCGGTGCTATCGACACTTCTCGTAACTTGATTGCAGACTTTCAAACAGCGGGTTGGACTTATGCGGCTGATAATACTGCATTGGCTAATGCGGGTACACCAGCAAAATTGTTGGGTTTGTTCTCGCTGTCTAATATGAATATTGCCAAAGACAAGATTGATGGACGTCGCGGTGTTTTCCCAACGACTTCTGCAACGACTACCATCGTTCAGGATTATGGCTTTCCTGATCAACCGATGTTGGATGAAATGGCAACCAAAGCATTGCAAGTATTGGATGCCAATAGCCCCAACGGTTTTGTGTTGATGGTAGAAGGCGCTTCAATTGACAAGCAAGCACATGAAATGGACAGTACCCGTTTTATGGTCGATACCATTGAGTTAGATAAAGCGGTTCAAAAAGCGAGAGACTATGTTGATGGCACCGGAGATTTCGCTGGTCATGCACATCCTGATACCCTGGTTTACGTCACTGCCGATCACGAATGTGCGGGTGCAACTATCATTGGTGCATCGAAGAAGACAGATGCCGCTTTACAAACTGAAATTGCCACCAGTGGTAATACCGTTAGTGCAGTAGCAGCAACTTTGGGACAACCCTTGTTACGTAACAATGTTGTAGGTACTTATGCGGAAGCGGGCTTCCCTAAATATACTATCGCCGCTGATGGCTACCCAGCGGTTTGGGATCCAGACAACAAATTATTGATAGGCTACGGTGCAAACGCTGACCGTTATGAAGACTTCCGTACCCGTCCTTACCCAAGCAATGATTCACAACAACCTGGAAACAGTGTTGCTCCGCTGAATGCTTATCCACGTAACAATGTTGGTGATACGTCCATGTCATCTTCACGTCCTTATCAATTAAGTGATGGTTACTTTATCACGGGTCAAGTTCCTGGTACCCAAGCGGTTCATACCGGTGGCGATATTCCATTGACGGCTTATGGTCGTGGCGCTGGTGAACTGGGCGGTACTATTGATAACACTGACGTTTTCTTTGCAGTCATGAAAGCAGTTGTTGGCGGCACCACCAAATAAGTTACTACTTTAATAAAAGAGGGCAGAGCTTCTGCCCTCTTTTTGGAGATAATCAAAAATGTTTAATTATATTAAAAACAAAAAAGCGTTAATGGGTTTGGTAATTGGTTTAACGCTGGCTCAACCAACTCTGGCTTCTACCATTAACTTTGATAGCCTGACTGCCGGTGCAAATGCCAATTTAGATCCCTCAGCGATTGCCTTAGGCATTACTTTTAACAACGCGGCTTTCTTACCAACTCTGGACGTTGATGGCATTGCTATTGATGGTTCTGAGCATTGGCAGATTGACAGCACAGCACCATCCGTTTCTGTAGTCAATGGAACCAGTTTAGGTGGTGTTTATGCACAATCCAACGGTCTGGATGCTCGTGATCAGTCCGTTATGATGCATCTTGGTGGCATTTTCAATGTTGCTGCTTTTTCATTAAATGCCAGCAGTTTTGACGGCCAATCATTCGGTGGAGTTTTTAGTCCGACGCTTGATTTTCTGGATATTAACGGTAATTTCGTAAAATCAGTGGCTTATACTATTTCTTCTGGTATCTTTTCAGCTTCTTTGTCTGCACCGATTCTGGGCGTGACCGATGTACTATTGGCCGGTGGTGCTGTTTACAATAATATTTCCTTTAACGTCGCAGCGGTTCCTGTGCCCGGTGCGGTATGGTTGTTTGGTTCTGCGCTGATGGGATTTATGGGTTTTTCACGTCGCATTAAAAAATCCTGATATTTACAGGCTTAATATCCAGCAATTGAGCCAATCTGAAAAAGCGGCGGCAAGGCAATCTTGCCGCCGCTTTTTCTTTTTTTTGCATAGTACCAAGCACAAATACGGGAGAGTAAGCGATTAATAATCTCTCATGCATCACCAAGAAAAAGCGTCTCTTATTCGTGCTTATCTGTTAAATCCGTGTCATCGGTGTTCTATTTTTATCAAAAGTTTAGGGTAACCTGAGCTTCATGGTTTGTTAATCACTTCATCCTTCAGTACATCGAATGCGTTAAAGGCAATGTTTAGGCTGAGTTTCAGGTTAATAATGCTGGCGATGGTGGTGCTGGTAAAAATGCAGATCATAATGGCGATTTGATATTTCACGGCTAACCACGGCTCACTGCCACCCAGAATTTGCCCTGTCATCATGCCGGGTAAAGAGACCAGTCCCATGGTTCCCATGCTGGCGATGGTCGGATTAATGGCGGCTTTAATGGCATCCCGAAAATAGGGCTGCACGGCTTCCCAACGGGTCGCACCCAGCATTAAAAAAGTCGCATATTCGTTCTCGTTTTTGCGGAGTGCCGAATAAAAACGCTCCAATGCGATAACGTTGCCTTGCAGACAATTGCCCAGAATCATCCCGGCCAACGGCACGATATAACGGGCATCGTAAAAGTGGGTCGGCTGAATCACTAAAATCACCAGATAGGCGGTGGAGAATAATATACTGGAGGCAATCGCGGTAAAGGTGGCTAACGCAAAATAACGCGCTTTAAGTCCGGCACGTTTTAGAATGGTTATATCGGCGACTATCAGCATCACCAATATCCATAAGCCGTTCAGCCAGGGATTGTTAAGCGTAAACAGTGTCTTGAGATAAATGCCTACCAACGCCAACTGGAGACTCATGCGCAGCAGGCTGATGCCTATATCCCGGCTTAAGCGCAGACCGATAAGCCACAGCAGTATCCACGGCAGCACACAAAGGCCGTAAAGCAGCGCCATCTGCGGCAAGCCAATATCAAGTGTTTCCATGTCGCTTCACCTCAGTCAATCGCCCCGCCTCAAGTGTAAAAATAATATCACTGCGTTCCAGCCATTCAGGGTCGTGAGCGACTGAAAGCACCGTTAATTCAGGGTTTGAGAAAACATCGAACACGGCTTGTTTGCTTTGGGCATCCAGTGCGCTGGTGACTTCGTCCAGCAGATACAAAGTTTTACCCAGTAACAGACCGCGTGCCAGCGCAATCCGCTGTTTTTCACCGCCGGAAATACGATTGCTTTCCCGATTTAAAATAGTCACTGGCAGTTGCAATCGTTGTAATACGTCAAGCAGTTGCGCTTTTGTGGGTTGATGCTCACGATGTGCCTTAAATTGAAAAGGCAAAAGCAGCGCGTCCCGCACTTTTTCGGCACCCAATACGGGTTCTTGGCCAATGTAAGCGGTGCAGCTTCGAATAGTCTGAATCGATGCCGGCGTTAACGGCTGTTCCTGAAAGTAAACGCTGCCGGCTTGTAACGGATGCAGTCCCAACAAGGTTCTTAATACACTGCTTTTACCGGAACCGGATTTGCCGCATAACACCGTCTTTTCACCGGGAAAAAGCGCAAAGCTGATATCGGATAGAATCACTTTTTCGTGGGCAACAACCGATACTTGATCGAAACGAATGATAGGTGACATTAAATGATTATTTTATATAAAAATCAATGGGTTTTATGGCTTGATAGCTTATCCGGAAAAATTAAAATCCGTTTAATCAGCTTATCTTTCGGGAAAATACGCGCCATAACGCTGAATCAAATTAACATGAAATTTAGGGGGCTTGCATTAAAATATTTAACACAACAAAAAGCCATACGCTATCCAATGTCATCAAGTTAAGCATACCGCTGGAGTAAAACCGCTTTAGCTGTTTTTACAGGCAATAGCTGAAGCGATTGCACTCCAGTTTTTTAAACAACTTGCGCTTAATTCAACGGTATTGATGCGCGCTCATCAGTGGCTATCTTTCTCTATGGGTAGCGTGAAATAAAATGTGGTGCCTTTTCCAACTTTGCTGTTAAATTTTAAATGGCCTTCATGGGCTTCGATAATAGAGCAGCAAATAGATAAGCCCATGCCCATGCCTTCTGTTTTAGTGGTGTAAAAAGGCATTAATATTTGCTGTTGCTGATCTTCAGGAATGCCGGGGCCATTGTCTTTTACTCTGACTTCTATGCCCTCATTAAGCGTTAACAAGCTATCAATGGATATCTCTTTTTGCTGGTTTTCAAGGCAACTATCCAAGGCATCGGCACTGTTTCTGATCAGATTTATAATGACCTGTTCAATTTGTATCGTATCAACATTAATAAGCGGCAAGGGGCTTTGTAATTTAAGGGTTAGCACTATATTGCCCTGTTTTAGTTCAGGCAGACACAGACCGGCCGCGTCTTGAATTAACTCATTAAGATCGGCAGCTGAAACCTGCCTGGTATTGGCTTTAACAAACTCCCGCATGCGGCGAATGATCTGTCCTGCCCTTAACGCCTGTTGTTGTGTTTTGTAGACTACCTCGGCAAGCTTGATCAAATCAGGGCACTCAGCTTTCATCAGGTTTAAACTGACTTGCGTATAGGTAGTAATGGCCGTTAAGGGTTGATTAACTTCATGGGCGATACCGGACGCCATTTCGCCCATCAAGCCAAGGCGCGTGACATGAGCCAGTTGGTTTAGATGCTCTTTGTCTTGCTGTTCTTGGTGTTTACGCTTGGAAATATCGGTATGTGTACCAATCATCCGCAAGGGTGTACCCTCTTCAGCGTAATCAACCACCAGGCCACGCGCTAAAATCCATTTGTAACTGTCATCTTTACAGGATAATCGGTATTCAGTTGAATAACTCTTGGATTCACCATTCAAGTAAGCTTGCATTGCCGTTTTAACGTGCAACTGATCATCAGGATGAATACGCTCTAGCCATTCCTGTCGAGTCGGCAAGATGTCATTTTCGGTATACCCTAACATCTCTTTCCAGCGCTTTGAATAGTGCATTTCATTGGTCAAAATATTTCTGTCCCAGACACCATCGCCGGAACCTTCTATGGCAAATTTCCAGAGAAATTCGCTCTCACGTAGCGCATGCTCTATTTGTTTACGCTCGGTGATGTCGCGTGCCGCCGCAAAAACGCCAAGTACACGCCCCTTGTCATCACGGTACACGATGGCATTATAAAGTACGTCAGTGACCTTGCCGGTAACATGCTTTATAGCCAACGGGTAATCGGTCACAAAACCGTTCGAGAATGCCAACTGATAAACTTCGCGGGCTTTTTTTGCATCGGTAAAATAATCCGCGAAGTCGCTGCCGATCAACTGCTTTCGATCCAGGCCGGTTACCCGTTCCGTAGCCCTGTTGACATCGGTGATCTTGCCTTCTGATGAAATCATTACCAAGGGATCCAAACTCGCTTCCAGTATACTGCGGGCATACAGGGCGGCAGCCTGAATAGCTTCTTGAGCCTGCCTGAGCTCGGTGATGTCAGTGGCAACACCACCAACCCCATAGATTTCTCCCGACACCGATTGAATAGGAAACTTCGTAACCATCAGCGTGCGTGGCAAGCTTTCGAAATCAGTCAAGATCTGCTCTTCAAAATCCAAACGCTGCCCTGTTATCAACACCTGATTGTTGGTAGTCATTTTGTTGTCGGCAATGTCCTTTGGAAAAACTTCATGAAGTGTCTTGCCCAATACGTCTTTTTTACGCTTCCTGTAAAACTTACTCGCTGCCTTGTTCACTAAAATGAACCTGCCTTGTAAATCATAGGCAAATATACTTAAAGGCGTACTATCGATGATGCTGTTCAGCAACTCCCTGCTTATACGCAGATTTTCTTTCAATAGCTTGCGTTCGGTGATGTCGGTGATAAATCCGTGCCAGAGCGTGGAACCATCTGCTTCTTTTTGTAGCAAGGCATCACCTAACAACCATCGCACTGTGCCATCGTCAAACTTCACCCGATACTTGCAATGCCACGGACTCAAATCTTGGACTGATTTTTGGATGGAGGCATTAATATCGTCATAGTCGTCGGGGTGAAGAATGGCAAATACTTTGGAGGCATCCTCACGGACATCTTCCGGGCTGAGTCGGTATAGGTCACGAATAGCTTCGCTAACAAAAGGAAAACAGGAGCTGCCATCGGCTCGCAAGCAAAATTGGAACATCATACCGGGTATCTGACTGGCAATTTTTGAAAATTGTTCAGCATTCTTTATCCGTTGGCGAGACGCAGTAAGGGCAATAAACAATAACGTTGCCAGCAGGCCGGACAACAATAGTCCAGTCAGATGCGCTATCAATAATGGCATGGTATCAATGGCAGCAGGCTTTACGACAAGTTGCCAAGAGCCGCCGGGTATTTTTATAGTCGAACGAACACCTACGCCGTCAAACAATGAGGCATCTCCCCAAAAAACCTCGCCCTTTTCACCGGCTCCATTACGACCGCGTAAAGCCACCTGTATTTGAGTATGGGTAATTTTTTCGTTGATGAGGCTAAATAGTTTATCTGCATTAATGACAATGCTAATACTGCCCCAGTAGTTGTTTTCTGTCATAAAAACAGGAACGCTATAAATTAATCCCAAGACACCCTGAACCAATTCTACGGGGCCTATCAAGACGGGCTGCTTTTCTTGTATAGCCCGTTCAGTCATAGACCATTGTTTGGGTAACTCAGTCAGGCGAAGTCCCAGTGCTTTTTCGTTACCCGTCAGCGGAAAGATATATTGTATTTGGTTATCGGGTGCGACACCTATGTTACGAATAAGTTGATCATTACCTATTTTCGGGAAATAGTTGGCAAGTATGGCGTTTAATTCATCGGGCCGAATTTTCCCCTGGGTCGCGACAAGGTAAGCGCGTAGACCATAAGGATGGAATGTATCATTGATGCCTGCTAAAAGCGTTGATTGGATAATGCCGCTAATTTCTTCTGTATAAAGAAGTTGTTTGAGTTGCTCATCTTTTTCATACTGTTTTATCGCTAATTCAGCACCCGCCACGCTAAGTACAAATAATAATAGGCTGATAAAAAAGGGGGATTTAATACGAGTGTATAACTGGGGGGCTTTGAGCTTCATAGTGCGTCTGGTAACGAGTGTCTGTGTGAGTATCCAGGCAGATAAACAACTCTGAAGAGTATTTATTTGTATTTTTTAATAAGAATTAAGCTCTAAAATAACACCATATCCTTTAATATAAAATACAATTTTTCAGTTTTCAGTTTTCAGTTTTCAGTTTTCAGTTTTCAGTTTTCAGTTTTCAGTAATATTCCTTTCATTTTCAATGACAACGGTTGATATATTGAATGATTTAATACCAGGAACGGAGTCGATGGGAGTTGCCCATCAAAAAATGACTAAGATAACTCGCAATAAATATCCCCACCCCAATGCCGTTAAGTATATAACTGGAGTAAAACCGCTTTAGCTGTTTTTGCAGGCAATAGCTGAAGCGATTGCACTCCAGTTATGTAGGTCTACGTCTTTGAAGAACTGGTATTTGTAACATCGTTCCGCTTTTTGTGGAAGTGGTAGGGTGCGCATCGCGCACCTATTACTGTCAGTCACGCCTCTCAATTAACCGGATACGGCAAGAAATCCGTCCATTTGACTTCGCCACCGGCTTCGTCAGGTGTCGGCAACATGGCCACATTCCAGCCACCACCCAAAGCTTTAACCAATTGTACCGAGGAGACCAAGCGATTACTCAGCACCTGTACGGCGGTTTGCTGATTATTTAATGCGACAGTCTGAGCGATCATCACATTCACATAACTGATCAGGCCTGCCTGGTATTGATTGGTTATTTTGGTTAACGCTTCACGAGCCGCAGCCACCGCTTTGTCCTGAACTTGCGCTTCTTCTTCCAAAATCCGTAGTGCCGACACATTGTCTTCCACTTCCTGAAAACCGGTCAGTACGGTTTGTTTATAGAAAGCGACACTGGCATCAAAACCATCCATCGTCTGTTTATACTGTGCGTTTTTTCCGCCACCATCCAATAGTGTCAGCGCAGCACCGGCAGGCCCTAATGCCCAGTAACGTTTGGCCGCAGTAAACAGGGTTGACAGGGTATTACTTTGGAAGCCGGTACTGGCTGCCAAGTTTATCGTGGGAAAGAAGGCGGCTTTAGCGACGCCGATTTGGGCATTGGCGGCGGCTATTTTGCGTTCGGCACTGGCAATGTCAGGACGTCTTTCCAGCAACTCCGAAGGCAGACTGAGCGGAATGGGCGGCGGTATAAGATCCAGAGGCATTGAGCTTAAGGTCAGCTCCGTCGGTGGTTTACCTGTCAAAACTGCAATGGCATGTTCCAGAATGGCACGCTGTACGCCAAGGTTAATGGCTTGGGCGCGAGCTGATTCCAATTGGGCTTCGGCTTGTACGACGTCGGTTTTGGCGACAACGCCCGCTGCATAACGATTTTTGGTTATTTCCAGAGTTTTGCTATAGGCGGCAACGGTTTCATCAAACAATGCTTTTTGTGCATCCAGTGCCCGTAACTGAAAATAATATTCAGCCAGCGTCGCTTGGGTAGACAGCTCCAAAGTCTGTAGTGTCGCGGCACTGGCTTGGGCGGTATTTTCGTTGGCTTCGACCTGGCGACGGATACCGCCCCATAAATCCGGCTCCCAAGCCAATCCCACGGCGGCACCGAAAAGGTTTCTAACGCCACTGACGGCAACGCTTTGACCGCTGGCAGCACGAAATCGATTGGTGGTCGCGGTAATGTTGGCCGTCGGGAAGAGCGCCGATTGCGCTGATTTTACCAAATCCTGGGCTTGACGATATTGCGCCTCGGCCTGGGCTATGGACTGATTGCCAATAACGACCTGTTCTTCCAGTTTATTAAGTTGGCTGTCGTTAAAGATTTCCCACCATTTGCCTTGCAGCAAATTATCACGCGGTTGTGCTTGTTTCCAGCCCTTGATTTCTTTAAAGTTAACGGGAATGTTGGTCTGGGGACGGACATAATCAGGCCCGACCGCACAAGCGGTCAGTTGGGTGATTAATAGCGAATAAATAAGGCTTGGGATAATACGAACTGTCATGAAAATCTCGGCGCTACTAAGCGGTTTTATCCGCTAGTGAGGCGGTACGGTTAAAAAAGCGGCGATGAAACCATAGCCGGAAACGATCCAGATAAATATAAACCACGGGGGTTGTGTATAGCGTCAGCATCTGGCTAAAGATCAGGCCGCCGACAATGGAAATGCCCAGCGGTTGGCGCAGTTCTGCACCGTAACCAGTGCCCAGTGCCAAGGGCAGGGCACCGAATAGCGCCGCCAGTGTGGTCATCATGATGGGGCGAAAGCGCAGCATACAGGCTTGAAAAATCGCTTCGGAAGCCTCCAGTCCCTGCTCGCGTTCAGCTTGTAAGGCAAAGTCGATCATCATGATGGCATTTTTTTTGACAATACCAATCAACAAAATGACGCCAATTAAGGCGATGATGCTAAATTCGGCACCACAAACCATCAGCGCCAATAGCGCACCCACCCCGGCTGAGGGCAAAGTGGACAGGATGGTCAGTGGGTGAATCGTGCTTTCGTACAACACTCCCAAGACAATATAAATGCTAAACAAGGCGGCCAGTATCAAAAAGGGCTGGTTGCTTAACGATTCCTTAAAGGCTTTGGCAGAACCCTGAAAACTGCCTTGTATCGACGCGGGTACGCCGATGTCATGCATGGTTTTTTCGATGAGTTGGGTGGCGGTAGACAAAGAGGTGCCGGGTTTGAGATTAAACGACAAGGTAGCGGCTGCAAACTGGCCTTGATGATTAACAGATAGCGGTGTGCTGGTTGGTGCAAAACTAGCCAATGATGATAGCGGCACCTGGTGTGCGGCGAGTTGTTCTCCGGATGGCAAGCGCACGGCGGGTACACTGATATAAACCTGTTTTAAGGCTTCAGAACTTTGCCAGTATTCGGGAGCCAGTTCCATCACTACCCGGTATTGGTTGAGTGGATTATAGATCACCGAAACTTGGCGTTGACCAAAAGCGTTATTAAGGGTGGTGTCAATCATGGCCTGGCTGATGCCATAACGCGCCGCCCTGTCACGGTCAACCACCAAACCAATTTGCCGGCCTTTGTCTTGCTGGCTGGTATTGACATCACTCAGTTGCGGCAGTTTGGACAGTGCCGTAATAACTTTTGGCATCCATTCACGAAGCTGTCCCAAATCATCCGATTGCAAGGCGTAGTCATACGAGCCGAATGACGGCCGGCCACCGATACGCAATTCTTGCGCAGGGAACATGTGCAGATCGGCACCGGGAATGCGTTTAACCTTGTCACGCAAGCGCCCCATCACCTTTTCAATGGGATCACGTTCGTTGTGCGGCTTAAGCACAATAAAGACTCGGGCGCTATTGCTGCTGGAACCGGCACCGCCAAATCCGGCCACATTACTGACCGCCGGATCTTTTAGCAACAGTTCGGAATACTCGAAAAGCTTTTTCTGCAAGGACAAAAAAGAAGTCCCTTGATCGGTTTGAATCTCACCGAGCAAGCGGCCACCGTCTTGACTCGGGAAAAAGCCTTTGTCGATCACCGAATACAGATAAAAATTAAGACCTATCGTGCCGAGTAAAATCAGCATCATAATGCGGCCGTGACGTAACGCCCAACGCAGCGATTTTTCATAACCGGCTTGCAGCCAGTCGAACGCGCTGCCGATGCCTTGATAAATACGCCCATGTTTCGGTCTTTCCTTGCCTAACCAGCGGGCACACAGCATCGGTGTGACGGTTAACGAGATGACTAGCGATACCACGACAGCGGCCGACAGCGTTACCGCAAACTCTCTAAATAAACGACCGACGACGCCGCCCATTAATAAAATGGGTAAGAACACGGCAATCAGGGACACGCTCATCGCCATTACCGTAAAGCCGACTTCTTTGGCTCCCAACAAGGCGGCCTTAAACGGCGGCACACCTTTTTCAATGTGCCGGTTGATGTTTTCCAAAACCACAATGGCATCATCGACCACAAAGCCGGTGGAGATGGTCAAGGCCATCAAGGTTAAATTATTCAGGCTGTAGTTAAAAAAATACATGACTCCACAGGCACCGATCAGGGAAACCGGAACCGCAATAATCGGCACCACGGTCGAACGAAAATCCCGTAAAAATACCAGTACCACCAGAATCACCAAGCCAATGGCGATTAATAAACTGTGTTCAACTTCGGTAATGGAGCCACGGATGGTCAGCGACCGATCAACCACCACCGACAAATCAATGGTGCTGGGAATGATGGCTCGCAATTGTGGCAACATGGCCTGAACTTGATCGACAGTTTGAATCACGTTGGCCAGCGGTTGTTTTCTGAGAATCAACAACACCGATGGTTTACCGTTCTTTAAGCCGGTATTGCGCAGATCTTCAACTGAATCGACTACCTCACCGAGATCAGCGATAGTGACCGGTGCGCCGTTACGATAACTCACGATAAGCGGCAGATAATCGGCCGCTTTGCGAGCCTGGTCATTGGCTAAAATCTGCCAGCGTTGCGCACCGTTTTCGATGACGCCTTTAGGTCGGGCGACATTGGTTTGGGTGATGGTGCTTCTGACATCCTCAAGGCCGATTCCGTATTTAGTCAACGCATTGGGGTTTAGCTCAACCCTGACCGCAGGCAAGGCAGCGCCGCCAATCTGTACTTGGCCGATGCCGGGAAGCTGGGATATTTTCTGCGCCAGAAGGGTTGAGGCGACATCGTACATTTGACCGCGACTCAGGCTTTCCGAGGTCAGTGCCAGTATTAAAATGGGCGAGTCCGCCGGGTTATCGCGCCGATAAGTCGGACGATTGGGCATGGTGCCGGGCAGCAGGCTGGCAGCAGCATTAATGGCCGCTTGTACATCACGGCAGGCACCGTTGATGTCACGATCCAGGTCAAATTGCAGGGTAATCGAAGTCGATCCCAGCGAGCTGCTGGAAGTCATTTCGGTAATGCCGGCGATACGTCCCAACGCACGTTCCAGCGGTGTGGCGACCGAAGTGGACATGGTTTCAGCACTGGCTCCGGGTAATTGGGCTTGCACATTAATGGTCGGAAAATCCACCTGCGGCAACGACGATACCGGCAAATTTAAAAATGCCAGCGTACCCGCCAAGGCGATGGCAAGGGTCAGGAGCATGGTTGCAACGGGCCGATAGATAAACAGCGCCGACAGATTCATTACAAGCCTCCGTCGTTTTCAGCGGCTTCAGGCGTATTCATATTTAACCAACCCGAGACACGTCGCGCCAGACTATCCATCCATAAATAAATCACCGGCGTGGTGTACAAGGTTAATAACTGACTAACCAACAAGCCGCCCACCATGGTAATTCCCAAGGGATGACGTAATTCCGAGCCTGCGCCGCTACCCAACATAAGTGGCAACGCGCCCAGTAAGGCCGCCAACGTGGTCATCAAAATCGGTCGAAAGCGCAGCAAACAGGCTTGAAAAATGGCGTCATCCGGCGACATGCCCTGTTTGCGTTCTGCTTCCAGCGCAAAGTCGATCATCATAATCGCGTTCTTTTTGACGATGCCGATTAACAAAATAATGCCGATAATGCCGATAATGCCCAGATCACCGCCGGAAATTATCAGTGCCAGCAAGGCACCGACCCCGGCGGAAGGCAACGTGGACAGAATGGTAATGGGGTGGATATAACTTTCGTACAACACCCCCAGCACGATATACACGGTAATAATGGCCGCCAGAATCAGCCACAGTGTGTTGCCCAGCGATGCTTTAAACGCCAATGCCGCGCCTTGGTAACTGGTGCGAATGCCTAGCGGCAAGCCAATTTCCTGTTTGATGCGGTCGATGGCAATGACTGCATCACCCAGTGCCGCACCGGGAGCCAAATTAAAGGACAGTGTGGCAACCGGAAACTGGTCAAGATGGTTGATGGACAGCGGCGTTTTTCGTTCCGATATTTCCGCTATCGCCGCCAATGGGACTTGGGTACCGTTGCTGGAAGGAATCCTTAATTCCTTGAGCGTTTCCGGAGAATTTTGGGCGGTTGGATCAACTTCAAGCACCACTCGATATTGGTTGGACTGGGTAAAAATGGTCGATACCAGGCGTTGCCCGTAAGCGCTGTACAACGTGTTATCCACCGCAGCGGTGCTGATGCCGAGACGGCTGGCGGTACTGCGGTCTATGTTGACGTAGACTTGCTGGCCTTGATCCTGAACATCACTGGTGACATCGTTAAACTCCGGTTCGTCGGCCAGCCGTTTCACCAGACGTTGCGTCCAGCGGTTAAGTTCTTCGAGGTCAGGGGTCTCCAGGGTAAATTGGTATTGGGTGCGGCTGACCCGATTTTCCATAGTAAGATCCTGCACAGGCTGTAAATAGAGCGTCACCCCGTTTAATTGTGCCAACTTGGGTTTTAGTCGGGCGATAACGTCAGAGGCGCTCTCCGTGCGTTCGGCGTGCGGTTTGAGATTAATCAGGAAACGTCCGCTGTTGGGCGTGGTATTAATGCCGTCAACGCCGATAAACGAGGACAGGTTGTCGACGGCGGGATCTTCAAGAATCACTTTGCCCAGCTTTTGTTGATACTCGGCCATGGCTGAAAAAGACACGTTTTGGGGCGCTTCGGAAATGCCTTGAATAATACCGGTATCCTGTATCGGGAAAAAGCCTTTGGGAATAAAGATATACAGCGCCACGGTGAGTGCAACGGTGACGAAAAAAACCAGCATGGTCAACGTTTGCCGTTGCAACACCCAGACCAGGCTGCGGCCATAAGCGTCAATCAGTTTGTCGAACCAGTCGTCGGGCTTGTCGGTTTCACCATGGACAGACACACCACCCTGATGTAATAGTTTGGCGCACATCATGGGTGTCAGCGTGAGTGACACCACCGCAGAAATCAGAATCGCCACCGCCAGCGTGATGGCAAATTCCCGAAACAAGCGTCCGACCACGTCGCTCATGAACAGCAGGGGAATGAGTACGGCAATCAGCGAAAAGGTTAAGGAGATAATGGTAAAACCGATTTGTTCCGAGCCTTTTAGCGCGGCTTTTAACGGGGCTTCGCCGCGTTCGATATAGCGGGAAATATTCTCGATCACCACGATGGCATCATCCACCACAAAACCGGTGGCAATGGTCAGTGCCATCAGCGTCAGGTTGTTGATGCTAAAGCCCGCCAGATACATCACCGCAAAAGTGCCGACCAGTGACAGCGGCACGGCGACGCCCGGAATGATGGTGGCCGGGACATTGCGCAAAAACAGAAAAATGACCATGACCACCAGCACAATAGCCAGCAATAATTCAAATTGCACATCGTGGATTGAAGCGCGTATGGTCACGGTGCGATCGGTCAACGGCACCACTTCAACGCTAAGCGGCAGCGATGCCTGTAACTTGGGTAACAGTTCCTTGATGCTGTCTACCACTTCGATGACATTTGCACCCGGCTGGCGCTGGATGTTGACAATCACTGAAGCGTTGTCGTTGGCCCAAGCCGCCAAGCGCACATTTTCGGCACCATCCACCACCTCGGCCACTTCGGATAGCTGAACCGGTGCGCCGTTGCGGTAGGCAACGACCAGTTTGCGATAATCTTCAGACGAGCGCAGTTGATCGTTGCTGTCGATAATCGCCGAGCGCATCGGGCCATTGAACATGCCTTTGGGTTGATTAACGTTGGCGGCCGCTATAACGATACGCACATCTTCCAGGCTAATGCCGTAAGCCGCGAGGGCTTGGTGATTAACTTGTATGCGCACCGCCGGCCGCTGGCCGCCACTGATGCCAACCAGACCAACACCGGGCAACTGGGCAAGTTTTTGCGCCAAGCGGGTGTCGACCATATCTTCAACCTTGAATAACGGCAAGGCTTTGGAACTGATGGCGAGCGTCATAATCGGCGTGTCGGCCGGGTTAACTTTGCTGTAAATAGGCGCTTGCGGTAAATCCGTGGGTAAAAAGTTGGAGGCCGCGTTAATCGCCGCTTGCACCGTTTGTTCGGCAATATCCAAATTCAGATTAAGATTAAATTGCAAGGTAATCACCGACGCGCCGCCGGAACTGGTCGATGACATTTGGGTAAGCCCCGGCATCTGCCCGAACTGGCGTTCCAGCGGCGCGGTGATAACCGATGTCATTATATCGGGACTGGCACCCGGATATAAAGTCACCACCTGGATGGTGGGATAGTCGACTTGCGGCAAGGCCGAAACCGGTAACAGCCGGTAAGCCAGTATGCCAACCAGCAACATCGCCACCATCAGTAGCGAGGTGGCCACCGGGCGTAAAATGAACAGACGGGAAGGGTTAAAAGTCGTCCGGGATTGCGTTGAGGATGTCATAAGGATTAACGTTGATTCCGTTTACGAAGTTTGGCGTCGGGATTGGTTAAGGTATCCGGACTGGCGGCCACTGCCTGACCGTCTTGTTGGGCAATATCAACAAGACTGCCTTCGTGAAGTCGGTCAGTGCCTTCTATGACCACCTTTTCGTTGGCGGCCAGATTGCTTTGTACGACCACTTTTTCCGCTTCGGTCGCCCCCAGTGTCACGCGGCGAATTTGTACGGTTTTGTCCGGTTTGACTACGTAAACAAACGCGCCTTGGGTGTCATGCTGAATGGCGGCAGTGGATACCAGGGTCGCATCGTGCAAGGTTTCGAGATGCATCTTGACATTAACAAACTGATTGGCAAACAGGGTGCCTTCGTTATTGTCGAATTGCGCTTTAAGTTTAAGCGTGCCGGTGGTGGGGTCAATCTGGTTATCTATTGCCAGTAATTTACCTTCAGCCAGTTTGCTTTTTCCAGCCCGATCATAGACCTCTACGATAACGGGTTCCTTGGAGCGCCAGCGCTGTGTCACCGGTTGCACCTGGTCTTCCGGCAGGGTAAACACTACACTAATGGGTTGAAGCTGGGTAATCACCACCAGACCATTGGCATCACTGGCGTGAACAATATTGCCCTGATCGATTTGGCGCAGTCCCACCCGGCCGGGAATCGGTGCGGTTAAGCGGGTATAACCAAGCTGTAGTTTGGCGTTATCGACCTGTGCCTTGTCCATTGTCACCAAGCCTTGATACTGTTTAACCTGGGCTTCCTGGGTTACGGTTTGTTGGGCGGCAATCGAATCCTGCTCCAGTAATGTCAGATAACGGGCATGATCTATCTGGGCATTTTTCAGTAACGCTTCATCGCGTAGCAACTGACCTTCGACCTGCTGCAACTGTATCTGAAAAGGGCGGGGATCGATTTCCGCCAGCAAATCACCTTGCTTGACCATCTGGCCTTCAGTGAAAGCCACCCGCACCAATTCACCGTCAACTCTGGGTTTTACGGTCACGGTTCGTAATGCAGTGACCGTGCCCAAGCCTTTTAGATAGACAGGAAAATCGGCTTGGGTTACGGATTCTATCGATACCGCTGATGGTGCATCCGCTTCGTCGAAGCCACGTTTACCTTTGACAGGCCCCGGCTTGCCGTCCGGGGCGGTCGATGATTGCTGAAAATAAAAGCCGGCGGCGGCAATCGCCAGCACCAGCAAGGAAACGGGCAGTACATAAGACCGACGTCGACTGGCGATAGGCGGTAAGGGTGGATGATTGTTTTGACTCATGCGAACAAATGTTAAGTAAAGGTTTGAGAGCGAATGGCTTGAATGCCGGCCAGAGAGAATTGTACGACATGTTCGGCAAAAGCCTTAGTGTCGCTCAAGTCGCTGGCAGGGCTGCGAAAATGACGGGCGCTATGGAGCATCCTTTCAAGGGATGTTATCTGTTTTCGCTTAAGTTGATAGCCTCAACACTTTATATCTTTGGCGGCCAACAGCAATTCAGCAATAAAGTGCTGACTGTATAAGGGTAAATAGTTATGTTTTAAATAGGCTATTTTAGTTTTTGAACTGGGAATTAAATGTGATAAGTCCCGTGCCACCAAATCCCAGTCTGCCTTGGGATCGTAGGCCATTGCGGTGATCAGGCCAACCCCCATGCCCAAGCGAACATACGTTTTTATCACATCGGTATCAGAGGCCGCCAGTGCAATATCCAGTTCCAATCCTTTGGCTTTAAAGGCGCTTTCAATGTTTGACCGCCCGGTAAAACCAAAGCTGTAGGTAAGGATAGGAAACGAGGCCAATCGTTCAAGCGTAATGTCGCCTTCACTGAGTGGATGTTGCTGGGGCACTACCAGCGCATGATGCCATTCATAACAAGGTTCAATAACCAGGTCGCCCTCTTCATCGACTTTTTCTGTGCAGATGGCAATGTCGGCTTTACGCGTATGTAATTGGGCAATCAGTTGTTCCGGCGATGATTGCGCCATATAAATTTTTACCCCCGGATATTTTTCCCTAAACCGTTGAATGGGTATGGGTAAGAAATATTTGGCTTGAGTGTGGGTGGTCGCAATATGGAGAATGCCTTGGTTGCTGTCAAGATAATCAGCCGCTATGTTTTGGATATTATTCTTGGACTGGGTAATGATTGCCACTTCGTCCATGATACGTAAGCCCAGCGTGGTCATGCCAATCAGTTTTTTACCCTGTCTTTCAAATAAAGGCGAACCTAATTCGGCCTCAAAAAGTTGCAATTGCCGACTGACTGCCGATTGCACAATGTGCATTTTTTCGGCGGCTTTTGAAAGATTTAAATTTGTTTCTTGAAGTACACGAAGTAATTCAATTTGACTCAAATTCATGATGTGGTGATTCCTTATCGACTATGACTGATTTATTGCACACGGATGATACTGATTATACGGGTTTTAACGGATTTTGTTTTAGGTGTAGGCCGGAATAAGGCTTTTCGAGCGCAAGCGAGAATAAGCGTTTCCGGCACTCTGTACGAATGTGCCGGAAACGCCACCACGCGCTACGCTTGGGTGGCCTTATTCCGGCCTACGCCTGTTTTTTTAATGGCGGAGTCGGTTGGGAAATTAATGAAACCAGTGCGCCTGGCGTATTTTCAGGTCAACTTTGTCGCCTCTATTTAAGTCCAATTGTTTGAACTGATCATTGGGCATTTCAGCAAAAACGGGTGCTGCTGAACCATTGGCACCATTTTTAACCAGTTCAAGACGAATCAGTGCGCCCAGATGTTGCCAGTCTTTCACGGTCGCAGGGGCGGCATGATCGGCGTTTGATTTTTCAATAATAATATCATGGGGACGAACATGGGCAATCTTTCCTTCACTTTGTGGTGCCAACAGTCCGGCTGTTTGCAACCAGTCAGTATCATGCTCGGCCAGATCAAAAATATTGGTCTGTCCAATAAAACGCGAGACAAAAGCATTGGCCGGATGATCGTAAATATCGGTCGGCGAGCCTTGCTGTTCGATGCTTCCATGATTAAGCACAACAACCTGACTGGCCACTTCCATGGCTTCTTCCTGGTCATGAGTTACAAAAATGCTGGTGACATTTAATTCATGATGCAGGTTTCGTAACCATTGGCGTAAATCCTTACGCACGCTGGCATCGAGTGCGCCAAACGGTTCATCCAATAATAATACGGAGGGTTCTACTGCCAAGGCTCTGGCCAGGGCAATACGCTGACGTTGACCACCCGACAGTTGGTCGGGAAAACGGTCATTAAGCCAGTCCAGTTGTACCAGTTCCAGTAACGCATGAACTTTTTTGGTAATGACCTCGTTACTGGGGCGGTCACGACGCGGCTTGACCCGCAAGCCAAACGCCACGTTCTCAAATACCGTCATGTGCCGAAAAAGCGCGTAGTGCTGAAACACAAAACCGATACCGCGCTGACTGACATTTTGATTGGTTTTATCGGCACCGTTTATCAATACACGGCCTTTGTCAGCATATTCCAGTCCGGCAATGATGCGCAACAGTGTGGTTTTGCCACAGCCGGAAGGCCCTAATAAAGCGACCAGTTCGCCTTCCGGAACCTCCAGATTGATATGGTTTAGCGCTGAAAAGGCACCAAAATTTTTACTGATATCAGAAAGTAAAATACTCATAATGGAATCTCTAAAATAAAATCATTGTAATTGCTGTAAGTATTCACCTCCCCCTTTGAAAAAGGGGGAATGAGGGGGATTTATTTAAAAAATCTCCCCTAACCCCTCTTTTTCAAAGAGGGGGACTGAATAATTACTAATTGCTAAGGAATGCGCATGAAATAACTTAGGTATCTTACTCCCTCTCCCACCGTGAGAGGGCTGAGGTGATATGAATGGTCAAGTTATTCATGCAGGTTCCTAAGCTTATCGGTTGCCTTGTTTCCATTCCAGCGCCGATTTTAGAATCAGGGTAACGACAGCCAAAGCCGCCAGGATTGAGGCGCTGGCAAAGGCACCGACGATGTTATAGTCATTATAATTAACTTCTACATGTAAGGGCAGGGTATTGGTTAAGCCCCGAATATGACCGGAAACTACAGAAACTGCGCCAAATTCACCCATCGCTCTGGCATTACACAGCAACACGCCATATAACAAAGCCCATTTAATATTAGGTACGGTGACTGCCCAAAAAGTTTTCCAGCCACCCGCGCCCAAGGAAAGTGCCGCTTCTTCTTCTTGCGTGCCCATTTCCTGCATCAAGGGAATTAATTGCCGTGCGACGAAAGGAAAGGTGATGAATAAGGTTGCCAGAATAATGCCCGGAACTGCAAAAATAATTTTTACGTCATGCGCCATCAGCCATTCGCCAAACCAGCCTTCCGCACCGAACAACAGCACAAAAATCAGTCCTGAAATAACCGGAGATACTGAAAAGGGCAGGTCGATTAAGGTGGTCAACAGGCTTTTGCCTTTAAAATCGAAACGGGTAATTGCCCAGGCGGCAGCAACCCCAAATACGGTGTTTAACGGCACGGTGACCAAGGCAGTCAATAAGGTCAGGTTGATAGCCGCCAGCGTATCGGCTTGAGATAAGGCCGACCAATAAGCGACGACACCTTTGGAGAAGGCCTGAAAAATAACCAGACCTAAAGGCAGGCATATAAACAAACTGATAAAACTGACCGCTATGGCAATCAAGCTCCATCTGACCCAGTCAGCATCTTGCAGAGCCACTTGTTGACGCGCAACCAATTTGGCGGGATTTATGGGTTGAGTTATGGCATTCATATCCGTAGTCTCCTTAAAGTTGTCCAGAGCGCTTACGCACCCAGAGTTGCAGTAGATTAATCAGCAACAGCAGCACGAAAGAAATAACCAGCATGGTCAAGGCAATGGCTGTTGCGCCCACTTCATCATATTGTTCCAGTTTGGTAACAATCAAGAGCGGGACAATTTCTGATATGTAAGGAATGTTGCCGGCAATAAATATAACCGAGCCATATTCACCGACGCCCCGGGCAAAAGCCAGCGCGAAACCGGTCAGCAAAGCGGGGAACACATTCGGAAAAATAATTTTGCAAAATACTTGCAGGCGGGTGGCACCCAGACTGGATGCGGCTTCTTCCATGTTGGATTCAAATTCCAGCAAGACCGGTTCAACGGTGCGCACGACAAACGGAATACTGATAAAGATCAACGCCATCACAATACCCAGTGGTTTAAAGGCGACTTGCACGCCCAAGGTATCAATCAGTAATTTACCCAGAAAACCGCTGGGCTGAAAAATAGTGGCCAACACAATACCGGCAACGGCGGTCGGCAGGGCAAAAGGAAAGTCGATCAAGGCATGAAAAAAACGTTTGCCGATAAACGAATAGCGCACCAATACCCAGGCGGTAATAAAGCCAAAGAAACTGGCGATCAAAGCGGCTACCAAGGCAGTGGAAAAACTCACCCGAAACGAGGATAACACGCGCTTGTTGGTTATGATGCCGACATAATCATGCCAGTTTAGCTCAAAACTTTTAAACACCAGCGTGCTTAGCGGGATTAACACGACCAGGCTTAAATAAATTACGGTAAACCCAAGTGACGGGCGAAACCCCGGCATAATACTACGTTGTGACATTAACTCTCCTCACGGGTGATTGAGTACATTGTGTAAGGTAACTCGCAATAAATAATCACCCCACTTTATAGTCACTACACGCTTCGTAGGAGCGGGCCATGCCCGCGAAGGCTTCGTTATATCGCAGGCATGACCCGCTCCTACAGGAATCATTAAGTCGGTAGCGTTCCCAGAGTCAGGCAGCGATTGTGTGGTATTTATTGCGAGTTACCTAAGGAACCTGCATGCAAAAAGTTGGCAAAAAACAGGCAGGGTGGACAAACCGCTTTCGCATTTTGCCCACCCTGAATTTTACAAGCTACCAATAACGGGTGGCTTATTTACCCGGCCCGTAGATTTGGTCAAAGACACCTTCATCAGAAAAATGTTTTTTCTGTGCAGCATCCCAGCCACCAAAGGCGTCGATTTTAACCAGCTCCAAGGGCTGAAATTGCTTGGCGTATTTGGCTGCTATTTCAGGATCAGTCGGGCGGTAAAAGTTTTTGCCTATAATTTCCTGACCTTCTTTGCCGTACAAGTATTTCAGGTATTCCGTTGCGACTTCTGAAGTGCCATGTTTACGCGCTATATCTTCAACAACAGCGACCGGTGGCTCTGCCAAAATACTTAATGAGGGCGTGATAATTTCAAACTTGTCTGCGCCGAATTCTTTTAAGGCCAAATAAGCTTCATTTTCCCAAGCAATCAAGACATCACCAATTTCGCGTTCGATAAAAGTGGTTGTCGAACCGCGTGCGCCGGTATCCAATACCGCTGCATTTTTGTACAATTTGGATACAAAATCTTTAGCTGCCGCTTCATCGTTATTGTTATGCTTTAGCGCATAAGACCAGGCTGCCAAATAGTTCCAGCGAGCACCGCCAGAGGTTTTTGGATTGGGCGTGACGATGCTGACGCCCGGTTTAACGATGTCATTCCAATCTTTAATACCTAGCGGATTGCCTTTACGCACCAGCAAGACAATGGTGGAAGTATAAGGCGAGCTATTATTAGGCAATAAACTTTGCCAGTTTTCAGGAATGAGTTTGCGCTTTTGGTAAAGCTGGTCAACATCAAAGCCTAGCGCCAAGGTCACCACATCGGCCTCCAGACCTTCCAGCACCGAACGCGCCTGTTTTCCGGAACCCGCGTGGGATTGATTGATGGTGACGTCATCGCCGGTCTTGGCTTTCCAGTATTTGGCAAACGCCGGGTTAAATTCTTTATACAACTCACGGGTCGGGTCATAGGACACGTTAAGCAGTTTTACTTCGGCTGCGTGTGCGTTTCCTGCTGCCAGAATGGCCAGCACTGCGGCGAAGACAATATTAAAAAAGTTATTTTTCATAAGAAATACTTCTTGGGTTAGGTTATTAAAATGATAATTGGAAGCGGGTTGCAAAGACTTGTTCGGTAGGCCGGTCGCTTACCTTTCTTATCGATCCTGCGCCACCATCAAAAGACACCTGTTCATAATCCGCTCTAACCAGAGCATAGGCATTAAGATACCAATTGACGCCAAGTGCCCAAGCCGTAGCGTGATTAGCGGCCTGACTGGGGTCAATGATCTGGAAAGTGCTCTTGTCTATACTCATTTCAGACCAGCGGGCCGCAAGTTGCCATGCTCCCCATTTGCCATCCAGCGGACTAAAATTTTGAATAGGTTTTACTGACCCAAAGGTATTGTCTTCACCAGTCAGGACATAGGAAGCAAATACCTGCCACGCTTTATTCTCTTGTTGAATATTGACGGGTTTTCCCGCTTTTGTGCTGGAGAGATGCTGGGTTGAAATTACATATTCGCCCATCATGCCAAAGGGGCCGGAATACCAATAAGCCTGCGGATAAATCCGGTGCCTGTCACCGTCGGCCGTTGGCACAGCATAGGTAGCGTTAGTTTTGGTGTAATCAAGGTAGGTTGTTCTACCAATAGGCGTTGCCTGGTTTTTGAGTGCCTGTCTGCTAGGATCACCCGCCGAACCGGCTAAACCAATACCCAGTCCTTCCAGCCATGGTGTGGTGTGTTGAAAGGGATGTGCAAACACCCGTCCTACAAATTCTTTACTATCATAGGTGGCGCTTCCACTATTATTGGGGCTGCCGTCGTCGCCAGAGCCATTATCGACTTCAAGTTGATAGGTGAAAAAGTTTTTAGAGTCTATAGGCCCTGGTATTTTCTCTACGCTATAACCCGGTTTGGCGAAGGCACCATGCACTTGTATACCTACGTCACGGTTACTTGCCAAATAGGTTGGGAAAGCACGTTCCAGAAAAGTGCCATCGGAGTCACCCTGCAAACGTTCAAGACTGAGTGCGGGCTTAAATTTACCCACTAATAAACTGACTGCGGGATCGTAGGCATAGTCAATATAAGCATCCGGTAAAATATTTCCACTCGCCGCAAAATCGGGCATGATCTTGTAGTAGATATCCTTGAATACATAGCCTTCCAACCAAATCCGTGCCTGTTTAAGATCAAAGGAATCGGTGCTTTTATAAGTATCATCTTCATTAAAGAAATGACTATCGACCTGCGTTGCACCGCGAATGCGCACCTGATGTTTTTTATCCGCAGAAGTGATTCGAAAGCCATTTTCACCAACATCAAATACGGGCAGTTTTTGCAAAGATCCAGTCGTCACTTCATCCTGTACTTCCAGTTTGCGTTCCAGGGTATTTACTTTTTGAGTCAGTTTGACGACTTCTGGTGATTGGGCTGAAGTTGAAGCGGCAGGGGTAGTGGGTTGAGCGGATAACAGACCGGCTTTATCCAGTTTTTCCAAACGGGCTTCGAGCTGATCCATTTTTGTTAAACGACTTTCCAGTTCGCGAATGCGTCTTTCCAGTGCTTCGGTGTCGGCGGCTTGTACATCGGTAGCGCCCAATAAAGCGAGATTAATTACGCTGGCTAGCGCGGTGCGTCTAAAGTTGCTCATGTTTTTTTCCTTTTGATCTTTAGTTCCGGTGATCCGGTCAGCTTGCCATCATTTTAAGATAATATTTTTATCGCCGTTTTTACGGTAGAGTGGGTTTGCTTATTTGAATAGCTATTTTGTGTCAAAGCGTATTTTTTCTTTACGTTCGATTTGTACAGTCTTGCCGTCGTGTATGACAATTTCAACCGACCCAAACCGGATGCCTTGCAAAACAGAGACAATCTGGTTTGCAATTTCGGGTGTTAGTTGTGTTTGATTGTTTTTTCTTTTTTCAGATGTCATATAGTGCCCCTACAAATCATTACTGTTAAAGATGAACGAGTTGTTTGTGTTAAATTTGAGCTTACTATATCTTAGAAAATCCAAGTCATTTAATGATGTATTTTGATATGTATATCTTATTTACTGATAAAGTCGGTGGCATGCAGACTGATAAAAAAGTATCTGACTAAGCCTGCGAGGGGTTGGCAAGAGGCTTATTTATTTTATTTATTTTAATTATTTTTTTAATAGTTATAAAATCATTGAGTTGTTCGCTTGTGTCAATGTCGTGAAACTTGATGATGTGCAACGGTAATTAATGGCATCGCACCTGTTTGCCCGTTGTTGAATAGGTGTGGCTGTGGCTACAAAAAAAAACCTCGTTTGGAAAAATCCAAACGAGGTTTTTTATG
>JBAXTQ010000229.1:0-6226 GCA_037130115.1 Methylococcaceae bacterium | reverse complement strand
ATGCATTAAGGTTGGCGGAAGCATCAGGCGAAATCTTGTCGAATTGGGTAGAATATGTATTAAATCTTGTCGAATTGGGTAGAATATGTATTAAAAATAGTTGTTTCCAAGAGGATTGGTAATCGCGATGGAAGATCTGAGCCGAGAATGTTAAAGCGACGATGCGTGCAGTTTCCTTACTTAACTGAACCGCGTGGTGTAGCCAAACAAAAAATACTGGACAGGCAAAATTCTAGGAAAACCAGGGCCAACGAGGATTTATCAGCATCTTTAGTGCCAACTTAACTTAGTGCCATTGTCCCCTAACCCCTCTTTTTCAAAGAGGGGGGCTGAATAATTACCCCAAATGAGGTTTATTTTTATACGGCCAAACATAAAACAGCATTTATTGGTCATTAAATAATCCATTAATACCTCCGGTAAATCCAGGCAATGAAGAACTGTTTCGTTTTTATACCGTGCCTTTTCGGCGGGTTGCTTAGGGGCAACCCCAAAATCGTCTGGGCATGGCATTTTGGTGGGAGATTACGGGAATGACAATTCCTTCTGTTCAAGTTAGTTATCAAGAACGTATTCATACAGTGTTGGTGAGTCTCATCACCGATTTTGTGCTGATAGGGCCCGATATCGTGGCGGCCGTCATGGCGCATTCGGTGGTGCTCTTCGCCGATGTGCTCAAGTGCTGCAATGAATTACTGGCCACATTCCTGGGCTGGTTGACGCTCCGGCGTGTAGCGCACGGGCGCACCTTTAATTACAACTACGGGTACGGCAAACTGGAGAACCTTTCCGGCATCGTGGTGGCACTGGCGATGGCGGTATCACTTATCATCGTTCTCTATACCGCAGTCATCCGCCTGCATCATCCCGAAGCCATGCATATACAAGGCGTGGGTCTGGGTATTTTGTTCATGGCGCTCGGGGTCTGCACCAATGTGTATTTGTGGAAAAAGAACCATCGACTGGCGCAGCATGAACGCTCGCCGGTGATGGAGGCGCAATGGCGACTGTTCCGCGTTAAGGCGTTTTCCGATGCGACCGTCCTGTTCGCCCTGTTATTAAGTATTGCCTTCAGAAATCAGGCTTGGTCGCACTACATTGATCCTTGTGCGGCGTTGATTATGATCGGCTTCCTGATTTTTTCCGCTTACGGCGTGATGGCCGACACCGTGACTGATCTGCTTGACAAGGCGCTGGAAGAATCTCTGCAACTGATCATCGTCAAGCATCTGGCCGTCTTTTTCGATGATTATACCGCCTTGCACGACGTTCGGTCCCGACGCTCCGGCGGCGATATCTACATTGAAATATTTCTGGAATTTAACCCCCAGCATTTGATGGGGGACGTGCAACACACCATTGACTGCATTAAACTCGGCCTGGAACGCGAGATTCCGAACAGCCACGTCGTGGTGTCACCCTGCTCCGAACCAGAGGCGTGAGCAAGAGGGAAATTGAGAAAAAATAGTCACTATTGCGAAATTAGCGTTGCTATTATTCGCAGCGGAGCACCGCTTCCTTTGGCTATTTTCATCGGTAAGGCCACAACATAAATGCCTTTTAACGGCAATTGCTCTAAATTGGCAAGGTTTTCAAATCCCGGTCTATTGCTGCCGAGTAAAATCTGATGGGTTTTAAATACTTTTGATTGACCGTAATCCAGACTGGGGGTGTCCAGTCCCAAGGCTTTGATAGTCCTTTTTTCAAGCAACCATTGCGTAGTTTCCGGTAAAATGCCGGGGAAATGTAATTCAGGTATCGCTTCCATGCCGATTTTGGGCGTACCAAAATATTTTTCCCGGTTAGGGTAGAACTGACCGTAACCGGTTCTAAAAAGGATGATGGTGTTGTCGGGTATTCTATTATTTTCTTTTTCCCAACTTTCAATATCCTCAATACTAATCTGATAATCACGATTGACCAGGGCTTTTTTGGAGACATCAATAACAACAGCATTACCTGTCAAACTGCTTAAGGGTATTTGGTCAACTGTTAATTTGTTTTCTGCAAAATGGATGGGGGCATCCAGATGCGTGCCGCCATGTTCCGGTGTACTGATGCGATAAGAAGAATAATAATACCCTAACGGTGTCTTTCCGTCCGCTTCGGTAACGTGTTCAAAGCCGTGACTATTATTGGGCCAATATAAGGTAGCACTGTCATAGCGATGGCTTAGATCAATCCAGTTTAAATCATTTAACGAAACAACCGCATGATTGGGTTGGGCACATGCGGTCAGACCCGCAACTAATAAAAAAGCTGTTTTTTTCATTGGCATAATTCCCATGATAAAGTCGTATTGCACCTTTATCGTTTTAGCGGTCATCCAGAAATCAAAGACCCCATCGAAGTTTTCGGTGTCCCTCACACTGAAATTGAGCTGATTATCATAAAGGGTGAAGCTGTGGGTTTGATTATCAGTTACAAACTGACGACCGTGTTATCGTCTACCCGGCTTTTATAGGCCGCGTTGTTCAACAAAACCGGTTCTCGTTAATGCCTTTTTTCATTATTGTTAGAGGTTAAGAGCCGATACCAACAGGCTCTTAACCTGTTATCGCCAATCCTTAATGATTAACGGCGTCTTTCAAAGCCTTACCGGGCTTAAAAGAGGGGATATTTGCCGCCGCAATGGTGATTTCTTCACCGGTTTGCGGATTACGGCCTTTACGTTCGGCTCTTGCTTTAACCTCGAATGAGCCAAAACCAACCAATGCCACAGGATTTCCCGATGCCAAAGTGGTTTCAATGGTTTTAATCAAACCATCCAGCGCACGGTTTGCGTCAGTTTTGGTTAAATTGGCGTGCTCAGCGATAGCGGCAATCAGTTCAGACTTGTTCATAAAAAGCTCCTTAAATTAAATACTTACAAAAAAATGGCGCAGTGACTTTATGGTGTCATTCAGCGCACGCTTTGCAGGGGTCAAAATTAGCCACGTCAGGCAACAAGCCTGAATGTGTGGCGTTTTAGTCCGGATTGCTCGCGCATGACTGATGCTGCTTACAAACCGGTTTCTATTTTACACCGAAGCCAAGCCGTATCAATGATTGTGTCACAAAATACCAGAACTACTGACAGTGCAAGATAATACTTATCGAACAAACAAAGATAGATATTCAGCTTAGTTTTAAAGAGTTCGCAAAGCAATAAGGAAACATCCCTTTGGGATGAAGCCAAAGATTGGAAAGGGGTCTGCATCCCTTCCCCAATCCGCGCCCGATAAAGCAACGTCGCTTCGCTTGTTACGGGGCACTCCTTTCGGCCTAAAGGCCGAGGTCTTAAACCGGCCAGGAAGATTGATAAAATGAATAATGGAGGGCATCAAATCTTCAATATATTACAATATGGTTTTGGAAAAATTGATACTATAGATTTTCAGATAAATAATTTCGATGCTAACGGATACCATCTCTTTAAGGGATGGTATCCGTGTGAACTAAATCTTCATGTAATGGAAGTTTAACTTCTGAAAGACTATATTATTTTTATTTTGTCACTTACGTTCCGAAATTCGAAAATGAGGTCATGGGCAAGCAAATGTATTTCCAGTCGGATGAGATGCTGTTACAGCAGTTTCAATATCAGTTAATTATGCAATGGAGTGCAAACCCGGGTTTGTACTCCACTGTATAAATTTAACGTCATTAACCTAACTTGAAAGTGCTGTATGTCCTGTCTTATGTTTTCCTGCTGATATTATATGTTATTATTTAATTCTTAATTTTAAGCGAATGACTTTTTAGGAGTCGATATGCGTAGTTTATTTGTGCTTATAGTTGTCTATGCCCTATTCTTGGGTGGTTGCACGCCAATCTGGCAAAAAACCGAATCAATACCCAACGCTGCCGAAAGCGTGGAGCAAATACGCGAAAAAGCTAAACAAGGCGATGGGACGGCGCAATTCAATCTTGGCGTTTTGTATTACGACGGGCAAGGTGTCCAGCAAAACTATAAGCAAGCGGCCGCTTGGTATCGCAAGGCCGCTGAACAAGGTCATGCCATGGCGCAAACCAATATCGGCATGATGTATGAACAAGGCCAAGGCGTCCCGCAAAGTAATAGCCAAGCTGTCGCGTGGTATCGCAAGGCCGCTGATCAGAACTCCGTGGTTGCACAATTTAATCTCGGTGTGATGTATGACGAAGGTCATGGCGTCCCGCAAGACGACAAGCAAGCCACCGCTTGGTATCGCAAGGCTGCTGATCAGGGCGATGCGGCGGCGCAATTTAATCTCGGCGTGATGTATTACGAAGGCCGTGGCGTCCAGCAAGACTACAACCAAGCCGCCGCTTGGTATCGCAAGGCGGCTGATCAGGGTCATAAAAAAGCGCAATTCAATCTCGGCGTGATGTATAGCGAAGGCCAAGGTGTCCAGCAAGACTACACTCAAGCCGTCGCGTGGTATCGCAAGGCCGCTGATCAGGATCATGAAAAGGCGCAATTTAATCTTGGCGTGATGTACAAAAAAGGCCAAGGCGTCCCGCAAGACTACGTTCAAGCCTATATGTGGACAAATTTGGCGGCTGCTCACGGCTTTGAAAATGCGATAACGTCGCGAGATAGTCTCGTTAAAAAGTTGACTAACTCGCAAATAGAAGAAGGACAACGGCTCGCCCGTGAATGGACAGCTAAACATCCGCAAACCGGGCAATAATTTCAAATACAGTACAAAGCCCCCCGCTTTAAAAAAGCGGGGGTTAGGTTAGATTTTTCAAATAAATCAGACTATTACGCTGATTTAACCACAAAGAGCCAGATTAAAACCACTCCCCCAAATGTGCAAATGCATGTCTATGTAATCAATAAACCGACAACAACGGCACCCACCAAAGTACTGACGACTCTAAGCGCCAAAGCCCTGCCACCTATAACCCATGAAAAAATGCTCTTGATGCCTGAATTGACGGATACCGCAATAAGAATAGCCAGGGCTGCGACTCTGACTTCCACGGCATCTTTGCTCATTTGTGACAGGGAAAGGGTAATCGGGTCAACATCGGCCAAACCGGAAGCCGCTGCCAGAAAATAAGTGCCCATATTACCAAAATAATCTTTTAGCAAATTTGACAATAACATGATGACCACTAAAAAGGCACCAAACTTTAATGCCATGCCGAGTTGAAAAGGGTTTTGTAGTTTTATCTCGTCAATAGGTTGAAAACCTTGCCGGTTTCGCCATAACAAAAAAGCCGCCAGATAAGTAACCAGAGCCATGATCAGCAGCGCAGGAAGCAGCGCCCTGAACAAGGCAGGATTGATCACTGACGTTAATAGAAGGGTGCGTGCGAACATGGTGGCGCAAGCGGTTAAAATGCCGGCCGCCAGCACGTTTTGCATGCCTGGCTGTTGCTTTGATAATTTTGACAGGTTAAGGGTAACGGCTGTCGAAGACACTAATCCGCCCAAAGCTCCTGTCAAAACCGGCCCATGTTGGTTACCCACAATTTTGATGGCAAAGTAACCCAAGTAAGAAATACCGGCAATCAGCACCACCATCAGCCAAATATGATACGGATTAAAAGCTGACCAAGGGCCGTAACCTTGATCAGGCAATATCGGGAGAATAACAACCGAGATCAGCAACAATTTTAGCGTTGCGTTTAATTCTTCTTGTTCCAGTTTTTTTAACCATCCATGAAGCAACGGTTTAAAACCCAACAATGAGGTAATAACCACAGCAGTTGCAGAAGCCAGCGCAATATGGCCAAAAACCGTTAACGCACCCAAAGTAAAAGCGATGAGCGCCGCAATGGTGCTGGTGATGCTAAAATCCTGAAATTTATCCAGACTTTTACTGTAGGCCAGCAACAAGACACAAGTAAGACCCAGAAAAACAAAACCCACCAAAAAAGGATTGACTTGCTGAGACAAGATACCCGACAAACCGCCCAACAAACTAATCATGCCGTAGGTACGCAGTCCTGCAACCCGCATACCTTCAGCCCTGTCGCGAGTCCGCCAGCCACGTTCCAAACCCGTTAACAATCCGATTGCCAAGGCAATACCCAAAAGCTTGAAGTTTTCCAGTTCAGTCATGATGGTAAATCCGGCTATTTATGAAATAGGTGAAATTTAAGTGCCGACCCAGTCAGTGTTGGCTTCGATAATAGAGCACGGATGACCGATTATAAGGGGGTTAACGCAATGCCGTTAAGTTAAGCGCAAGTTGCTTAAAAAACTGGAGTGCAATCGCTTCAGCTATTGCCTGTAAAAACAGCTAAAGCT
>JBAXTQ010000228.1:0-6304 GCA_037130115.1 Methylococcaceae bacterium | reverse complement strand
GTTGGCGTTTCTCGGTAGAACACCCCGTTTGTACGATTAACGTTTCCCTGAGCGGGTGATGACTGGTGATTAAATATTCATTGCGCTCATACAGACGCTCCAGCGATGGCAAGGAAGGTAAGTTGGCAAATTTTCCGTTCACGCCCCTGTTACAATCGGTACAGGCCAACACCAGATTAGCCACGCCGTTAATCGGTCTTCTGGTTCCCAAGCTGAAGCTTGGGAACGAGTACAAGGTAAAGCCAGCGCAGTGGAAATCTGGGTAGATAGAACCAATGACAACAACTTTGTATTACTTTCCGTTAATACAAAACCCAATGTAACCGACTTAACGCCCTTACCCGCCGGAGGAAGTGGCGCACTTTGGAAATATAAAGCGATTTACCACCTGGATGATCAACCCGTTGGCCTATGGAGCAATATCATTAGTGTTACCGTAGGGGTATAGAATGACCAACACTGCCAAGACTATTGTGTCTCTATTTGAATAGCACTATAGACACATAAAGCAATTTCTTCTGGTTCCCAAGCTCCAGCTTGGGAACCGCGAAGCCGAAGCTCCAGCTTCGCAAGACTGGAAGCTGGAGCTTCCAGGTCTGCATTCCCAAGCTGGAGCTTCACTGCCATTAAGTTAAGTACAATAACACCGATAGGAGCGGGCCATGCCCGCGATATTTTGGCTGCAATGCTTATCTTTAGCGTCTTCATCGCGGGCATGGCCCGCTCCTACAATGCTTAACTTAATGGCAGTGAAGCTGGAGCTTGGGAACGAGTACAAGAGCTGTTGGGCAATTATGGAATGGAATCAAGCCAATAATTATTTTTCGATCATGTCAGCTCACGGCCTAAACCTGCTCGCCATTTAAGTTCAAGTAACGACAGCAATAAACCTGAGAGCGGCATTTCATCAACCACCCAAGTTGTTTCAAATAACGGGGTTTATGTTAAATTAACGGAGCGCGGGTGGCTAATGCCGCAATTCATTTTTTAACCGTTAAAATTTTCGCTTGCAATCTGGTGTCATATTTGTCAACATAAAGCGTATGAGAAACACCAGACAAATTTCATGGATAAAGGCGGCTCGTAAGGACTTCGAGGAATTTCCAGAAGACGTACAAGGCGATATGTTTGACGCGCTCACGATTGCCGCTGAAGGTGATAAATCTGACAGGGCTAAACCGTTCAAGGGTATTGATGGTGGTGTGTTTGAGATTGCACTCAAGTATCGGGGCGATGCTTTCCGAACTCTGTACGCCGTTAAGATCGACACAGATATTTGGGTTATCCATGCTTTTCAGAAAAAATCAAAGTCAGGTATTAAAACCCCTCAACGGGAAGTTGATATTATTCATGATCGGCTCAAAAGATTAAAGGAGGCTTTAAAATGAAAAACGACGACTTAGAACTGGTGCGAGGAAGCGGTAATGTTTACCGCGATTTTGACCGTCCAAATGCAGGGCTAGAGCAAGCCCGTGCCATTATTGCGGCAGAAATCATCAATATTCTTGATGATCGCAAACTATCAACACGCGATGCCGAAAAGAAAACCGGGGTTGCTCATTCCGAATTTTCACGAATTCGCAACGCACAACTTCGCCGATTTACACTTGATCGCATGATTTTGATTCTGGGCAAACTCGATGAGGATGTTGAGGTAAACGTTACCTTTCACCCTCGCCAACAGATCGAAAATAGACCGTATATTTTGTGATTTTGAACATTAGACAATCCGTATTGTTTTGTCTAATGTTGAAACACAAGGCATCAAACTTGGCGGCCCCAGATCGGCCATAAGCTGCCTGATGGCTACTACCAACCAACGTCTGCAATATTTGCGTGAGCTGACGACCAAAAATCTCAATTTAGTTAATTTCTAGTGTCTGCATATCCAGGACAACAGAAACGTTTAACTGGATTACCTGGCAGCCTGTTTTAAGCAGCTATTTGCAGGCGGGGCACCATATTATTGTCTGGAACAAAGGTAAAGTCAGCGCAGTAGAAATCTGGGTAGATAGAACCAATGACAACAATTTTGTATTACTTTCCGTTAATACAAAACCCAATGATAGTAGCCAATTGACGTGAGGTATCTTTCAAGACGGGCTTTGTCTGTACAAATAAGCCCTCTATCTAATAATAATTGAGATTGCTCTGAAACAGATAGTGGCGTTTTGTCGTATACAGTCATGAGACGCTAGAAAAAATAAACCCTCCGGTTTGAGCTTCATAACAGAAAACTGCTTTGAGTCGCTTGGAGGGTGTTGTTGCTTGTTATTATATACAATAAAATAAATAAAGTAACTTAAAGCAACTATTGTTATGCAACTACCCCTAGAATATGAATGGTATGAACAACAATAGCTATGTTACAAGACAATTTTCCGTTCACGCCCCTATTGCAATCAGTACAGGCCAACACCAGATTAGCCACGCCGTTCTTCTGGTTCTCAAGCTCCAGCTTCGCGACACTGGAAGCTGGAGCTTCCATGTCTGCATTCCCAAGCTGGAGCTTGGGAACGAGTACAAAAACTACACCAGCACCATTGGCTATGAATTGTGGCTGATAGGTGGAGAACAAAAAATCGACTCCAGTACCTGGCAGCCTGTTTTAAGCAGCTATTTGCAGGCGGGGCACCCTGTTATTGTCTGGAACAAAGGTAAAGCCAGCGCAGTGGAAATCTGGGTAGATAGAACCAATGACAACAATTTTGTATTACTTTCCGTTAATACAAAACCCAATGTAACCGACTTAACGCCCTTACCCGCCGGAGGAAGTGGCGCACTTTGGAAATATAAAGCGATTTACCACCTGGATGATCAACCCGTTGGCCTATGGAGCAATATCATTAGTGTTACCGTAGGGGTATAGAATGACCAACACTGCCAAGACTATTGTGTCTCTATTTGAATAGCACTATAGACACATAAAGAAAATCTTCTGGTTCCCAAGCTCCAGCTTGGGAACGAGTACAAGAGCTGTTGGGCAATTATGGAATGGAATCAAACCAATAATTATTTTTCGATCATGTAGGGCAATCTCAAAATCATTTAAATATTCATTGCGATCGTGCAGACGTTGCAGCAATGGCAGCGCCGGTAAGTGTGCAAATTTTCCGTTCACCCCCCCTGTTACAATAGGTACAAGCCAACACCCAATTTGCCACACCGTTCTTCTGGTTCCCAAGCTCCAGCTTGGGAACCGCGAAGTCGAAGCTCCAGCTTCGCAAGACTGGAAGCTGGAGCTTCCAGGTCTGCATTCCCAAGCTGGAGCTTGGGAACGAGTACAAATGGCCGTGAACTGACTGTCAATGGCCAATAGGATTGTGCATATTTCCCTTTTATTCATTTGATATTGTGAAAGGTGAGTTATAATTTAATTATTTGTAAAATAAGGATTATGCAAGTTACATTCAAATGGTTCGTTCTTGGCTTAATAGTTTTTGCGATGATTGTTGCTGTTTTAGTTAAAAAGAGTGTCAGTCTTAGGATAGTTGAAACAATAACGCCTACAAAACTTGCCGAATATTTTTTATGGATGATTGTCATAGTTTTCTTGTTTATAGCAGGTATCTTTGGCCGCTATGTAACTCACTTTAACGGCGACCTAAGTACTGATCAAGCAAAGTGGGGTACGTTTGGTGATTACATTGGCGGAACGCTGAATCCAATCTTGAGCTTTATAAGCTTGATTGCCTTATTGACTACCATCGTTCTCCAGAGCAAAGAGTTTGAGTTAACCAGAGACGAACTTAAGCGTAACGCGTCTGCTCAGGAAGAAACAAAGAAAATTCTCGATAAACAATCAGAAACTTTAGCAAGGCAACAGTTCGAAAGCACTTTTTTCTCCATGCTTGATCAGCACAATAAATTGCTGGAAAGCTTAAACGTAACATACGCTAATAATAGATCAGAAACAAAGCTGAACTATATTATGAGCTCAGTCTTCAATTCACACACCCTTGATCTAAGTGCTGCTAAAATGGCTCTTGAGTTGAACAATCACATTTGTGGTCATTACTTCAGAGTTTTGTATCAGTTGCTAAAGTTCATAGCTACGAACTCGCCTGACAGCCTAATCGGTAATTCATTTGATACGGATAAAATTGAGAACGAAAAGGTTTCTTACAATGAAAAAATGTACAGCAATATTGTTCGCTCATTTCTCGGTTATCAGATAACTCAATTATTGGCGATCAATTGCTATTGTAAAGAAGAAAATGATACGTATTGGCGATTTAAGCTTTTAATAGAAAGGTATGCCTTTTTTGAGCATATGCCTTTTGAGGTTAATCTGAAAGAAATTTACTTGCTAAGAAAAACGGAAAAAGTTTATAAAAAATCAGCATTTGGCAATAGCGATTTCGTAAAGAACCCATAATTTTCAATAGTGGGGTTAATAAACCAAAAGAACCATTTGTCCTGAGACCACTCGTAAAGCCTTGGTATCCGTGGCTTACAGCTTAAATATTTATTACGAACCCCAATCCTTCGCCAAAAGTAAGGCAGCCCTGACGTGAGTTCTGCCGATCTTTTTGGCATTGATAATTTGGTTGTCGATTAAAAACTCACTTGGCAAAAATCAATACCTTCGCCAAACGGAAAAGCTAATGCGACAGCTCCAAGGTATGAATATCAAGAGTATGCAACACCACATTAGATCTGTAAACTGGAAAATGAAGGGCGCGATTTAAAGTAAACTTTAATTGGGATGAAAATTTTCATTAAAAATCTCTTACTTTACGCATCTACACAGGAATCCTTACCATCGGCCTTGAAGTCCGAGACTATCAAGTGTTATAGATGCCATTATATAGAGGCCGGAATTAATTAAGCGACATAACAAATACACGCTCTAAGAGTCAGTATTGATTGACTGGAGCTTCTATGTCGCTAAATCAACGAAGACCTCTATAATAATCGTTAAGATAATCATAATATAGCGTATCATTAAGTATTTGTTAAATAATAAATTTTAAGGGATGACACATTGATGAAAGCTTTGCTTCATAAAAACGTTGGTCAGGAATTGGGTATCAATTGTAAGGAAGTTGCTAAGTTTCACGCCGCCACCCTAGTTAGTGTGCTTGATAATTATTTTACCATTGAGGTTCCTGGCCCTCGACTAGTCAGATTTCATTATCCATACAGTCAAATAATTTTTGTGAGTGAGTGTGCAGATGGGTTCCAGACAACTGGCTTTTTCTCTAGCAAGAAAGTCAATATTATTGTTCAGGTTCAACCTCTTACGACTGGTGGTAATGGTTCCGGAGTCGGAGTCGGAGTCGGTATCGTATTTTAAATAGCACCACTTTTTCGGGTCTTAATTCCAGTCCTTGATTAAGCATCGTAAATTGGCAAAACAAACAGGGGCGGCTGTGTTGTAGATATTGATTACTTGATTTTTATTTTTAGTTGAGGCTTGTTGTACTGGATATTTCCAACCGAATCCGTTTGATAGACATTGTCGCCTTTGATTTGATACTGTTGCTTATTGTACTGTTTGTTACCAATTGGATCAGTTTCGATTACACGATCATTTTCTTGGATGGTGTGTGAAGATTTGTTGTTGTATTGAATGTTACCGATTAAATCGGTTTGGTAGATTTGCTCCTCGTCGGCTTGGGTACAAAGACTGATTAACCAAAAGAATGTTACTTTAAGTACTAGTTTCATGATGATTCCTTAGTCAGCTTATGGTATCGAAAAATTAGTGCGTTCTGGAAGCAAACAAGATCAAGCACGTAGGGTGTATAAGCGAAGCGTCATACACCACATTGAATTGCTATCAACTACATGAAATGTATCACATCGCGCCATTTAATACTGTCATGATTTGATTGCATCCCGTCTTTTTTTACAAACCGGCAATCCGTAACTTTCTATTGGTTGTATGACGCTTCACTTATACACCTTACATTGACTATAATTATTACGCCCTGTTAATATGCCTGCCGTTGAGGATTTATGTCTAACTATATTCGTTACCGTGTACCGGGTGGATGTTATTTTCTTCTGGTTCCCAAGCTCCAGCTTGGGAGCCGCGAAGTCGAAGCTCCAGCTTCGCGAGACTGAAAGCTGGAGCTTCCAGGTCTGCATTCCCAAGCTGACCGTTAGCAAATTAAATGTAGATTTTTACTCTTTTCGGCAAACAGGCAATCCAAAAATAACGGGTCAAATTCTGCGCTATAGGCAATGATTGCCTTTATAAAAGCTTGCACCCAGTTGTAGCAGTACAAGCCAATTTTGCTTGTTCTTCTGGTTCCCAAGCTCCAGCTTGGGAACCGCGAAGTCGAAGCTCCAGCTT
>JBAXTQ010000227.1:0-6319 GCA_037130115.1 Methylococcaceae bacterium | reverse complement strand
TTAGCTATATGTTTGTCTATTTTTAGCTATATTTTTAACTACTTAGTAGTAGCTCCAATTCGTTAAAATGACGCTCAATCTTTCTGCTTATATCTATACAAACATAGAGCAAAAAGGGTAATAGCAAACCACCCATATAAAATAGCACATCAATCGTGTTATCCAAATACAATTTAGCCATACCAGCAACGTCAGCCACCATAACGGTGATTACAACTTTAAAAAGCTCTTTCAGCCAATCAATGCGTGCTTTTACTTCATCGATCTTTGCCAAAATTAAACTCATACATAAATGGCAAAATTATAACACAACACCAAAACGCCCCGTTAAAACCATTATAGAAAAACTGGATATGGGCTAATAAATAGTGGTCTGTCACTTATTGTTTCCTTGATTTAGCATAGTAAACTTCCGTGCTCACACAAAAAAACCATCCAACCCCGTGCAGGATTGGATGGTTTATGTTGTGGGTTTTGGTTGTTTGGGTAGGTTTTTTGAATTAGATAAAATCAATCGGATCCCATTGATTTGCGGCTTACAGCTTTAAGCGTGTGACTCTGTATCTTTCTTAACGATGTCTTTGATGTAATCGTTTAGGCTTTTCCCCATATTTTCCGCTTTTCTTGTCGCCTTTTGATGAAGCTCGCAACCGATTCTAACGTTAAATGAACCCTTAAAGGTTTTGTCGGGTGATTTCCCTACTTCCTGGCAATGCATTAAGTAATCATCGACAGCTAATTCGAACTCCTTGTTTAATTCTTCAGTTGTTTGTGCTTCGTAGTTCACCAGGTCGTTGATGAACTCTATTTTTCCATGTAAGCACTTATCTTCAATGCTTACCTTACAGCTGCCTAAGTAGCCTTTATATTCAAAATGTTTCATTGATAAATCCTGCCTTTTTTAACTTATCGATTATGTCTTTTTTAGTATAAGTCTTGATTGTATTCGTCGGGTGCGGCTTGTGTAGCAAAATCGAACTGCCTTTTTCCTCGTGCCAGAACTCTAGCCTTGAACCTCTCCTTTCCTTTTTTGCATACCCCAGCTTCTTCATTAAAGTTAGAACCTCGATCCACTGTGGAAACGGTGTATTGATAAATTGCTCTAAAAGTTTTTCTAACTGACTCATGTTCTGAATTAGCGACTAAAGTTTGATTGTAACTGTATCATTTATTGGATTTTTTATACACAAAAAACCATCCAACCCCGTGGAGGATTGGATGGTTTATGTTAGGTGTTCCGGTTGTTCGGGTGGGTTTGTTGAATTAGATAAAATAAATCGAGTCTGACCTCATTGATTTTAAACCGGAAAAAATGCCTTTAGAACTAATGCCATGACTCCGCCGAGCATAATTCCCAGCATCCATTTTATTAACGTCAATTCACCCTTAACCTGCTCAAACCGGGATTCTATTTTTAGCTCCAGTTCGCGAATATCCCGCTTGCTGGCAAGCTCTGCTTCACCTGACGCGTCACGAAAAGCATCCGCAACCGCTTCAGCTTGATTCATAGAAAATCCAGCCGATTCCAATTTACGGACAAATTTTAAAGTATCAAAAGTAATTGTTGCCATAAAAAGCCCCATCCGATTAAGTAGTTAAGTGAGTTTAACATAGTCACTAAAAATACCCCAATGACAGATACAAAAAACCATCCAACCCCGTGCAGGATTGGATGGTTTATGTTATGTGTTCCGGTTGTTTGGGTGGGTTTGTTGAATCAGATAAAATAAATCGAGCCTGATCTCATTGATTTGATGGCGGATTGCTATCGCGAATCCGCCTTACGGGTTCAAAAGATATTCATCCAATGGCTGGGCGGGCGACGTTGAGGTTTCTGTTTTATGGCAGGCGATTGATGACCCCAATGTACAAGCTTGTTTATAGGCCAGCCAGGCAGCAGTCGAATCCTTAAGTGCTTCCAAAACATGCGCTTTACCTAAATAATAGACTGCTTTTTTCGGCGCCAGTTCGATGGCCTTGTTACTGTCGCTTAGTGCCAACATATATTGTTGATTTTGCATATAGGCATAACGGCGATTGAAATAAGCGTCACCGGTATAATGGCCTTTTAGCTCGATTGCTTTACTAAAGTCTGCTATTGCTTCGTCATAACGTTTTACCAGGATTAATTCTGTACCTCGGTTGTAAAAAATCCTATCTATACCCAGATATTGTTCTTCTGAATTTTCAAACAGCCGAGCCGCATCATCCCAGAGTAGCAGTGGGTGAGAAAAAGTCGTCAAGCGCAACCAGGATAATGGCATCATGAATAGTGCAACTAAGGTTAGACTGATAGCCGCCTGTTTTGTATTGAGTTTTTGGCACAAAAAAGGTAATGCAGCGAAAGCGCCCGCCATCCACAGATAACTGCGATATAGCACAAAAGGCTCCTGAATCCTGATCGTTGAAAGCTCGGTAGCAAATAACAGCCAGGGGCACAGCAGCGCAAAACCCAACAAACCTTTTATTCCTCGTTGCAGTAAGAAACGAAAAGCAATGATAGGGTAAGCCATAAAACCGACCAATCCAAGTATTTCCGGCCATGACCACAGACGCCGGGCAAAGGCTTGCGGCATATCGACAGACATCCAGGCAGGACTAGGCACTATCCAAACCAACAGATATTTAAAGAACAAAAAACACTGGGTCAGTATCGACAAGGGATAGGCAAGATGCAAATTGAAGTCAGATCCCAACAAGGATATAAAGTTTGCTGCCATAGGCTCATAAGCTTGCCCCAATACATGCCTGGCTTTGAGCTGAAGAACCACAAAGCCGCCAATCAGCCCGTAGAGCATAAAAGTCGGCCAAATAAGTATCAATCGTTGACGGATAGACTGATTATCGACCAGTAACAGCAACGCTATTGTTACCGCAGGTGTCATAATTGCATGTTCTTTGGAGAGTACAGCCAAAAAATAGGTAACTACGGAAACCAACAACCAACGGCTGTTTTCTCTAATCAAACCCTCCAGAAATAAACGCCAGGTGAGTAAGGCGAACAACGTCGCCATCAGTGTGGTACGCTGAACTAAATATCCCGTCACATAAACCGAAGCCGGATGCAACGCAAAAATCAAGGCGCTAAAAAAAGCCAGCCAGTGCGGCGATAGGTTTTCATTATTATTGGGAAGAATTCGTTCAAACAAACGACGTAAGAATAAAAACAGCGTGACCGTGGTGGCAAGATGTAGCGCCAAATTACCTAAGCGAAAACCGATCAAATCAAAACCCAACAACGAACGCGTCCACTCCAAGGTAGCATAAGGTAACCAGCGTAAATCAAAACTGAAAAACCTATCCAGATATTGCTCGTGTACCGAACCATTGAAAAAGTTGACGTCATCAAAGACTAAAGGATTCCAGAAGAACTGCCCATAAAGCAGCGTGACTGGAAAACATAAAGCAAGTAAGGAGAAAAGAGTTTTCATGGCGTTACCTTAGTTCAATCCAGTGAGTTCAAATGAAAACAAAACCCACAAAAAAACCGCCCCGATTTCCCAAGGGCGGTTTGTTTATTCGGGGTGATTTGATAAAAGTTAGCAACTCAACTTAGTTAGTTTAGCAATAACCAGCAGCCATGCAACTGCCTGTTTTAGTCCAAGTTACGTGGCCCTGTGCATCGACTGCCGGAGTAAGAATATAATCGACAGCAACACCAGAGGCATTGGTTGTGGATGTATTGCCTGTCGCTGTGATAACGCCAGCAGTACTCATACTTACAGATCCTAGATTACCACCAGCCAGTGGATAAGCTGGTATACCAAAAGTACTAGGCGCAGCAGTTGAAACTACAGTAGCGGTACCACCAGCCCAACAGTTACCTTCTTGTACACATACTTCAACGCCCAGTTTAATACCAGAAGTAGAAATAACAACCTCGGCAAACTTCGCTTTCTTTGTATAAGTAGTATAAGCAGGCATCGCAATAGCCGCCAAAATACCAATAATAGCAACCACGATCATTAGCTCAATTAAGGTAAAACCTTGTTGTACTTTTTTTATAGATAATGTGTTCATGAATAAATCCTCTTTTTAAATTAAAAAAAATCACACGTCAAAAATTAAAAAAGCAGTATTTATGCCAGCCATTTTTTCACATCGCCTTGCTGGCTGCCTGTTGCAGCTTTTTGAATTTTGTAATGATTTATGTTGAATCTGAGTGGTTTGCTTTCTGCTTGGGCGTGGTGATGTTATTGGAATATCGGGGTATTGATTGTTTTTGCCCTCAATAAAACCCATCGCAGAAAAAGTTATTACTGAAATGAACAAAAATGGCTAGCGTTAATAATGAGCTGGAATTATCAATAATCAGGGAATTAACACCCTAACCAGGGAATTAATTCCCTAATTATTTTCCCGCAGTAGTAGGGTGCGCATCGCGCAAATAAAACGTAAGTGTTCACCTCCCCCTTTGAAAAAGGGGGATTGAGGGGGATTTATCGATTGATTTATCTAATAAAATCTCCCCTAACCCCTCTTTGTCAAAGAGTGGGACTGAATAGTTACAATAAAACCGCTTGGTAGATGCGGTTTTAGGTGCGCGATGCGCACCACTATTTATATCCCCTCACCCCAGCCCTCTCCGGGTAGGAGAGGGCGCAAGATGCCTAAGTTATTTTATGTCCATTCCTTACCACGAAGACACGAAGAACACGAAGATTTTGCTTTGGTTTTTCTTCGTGAACTTAGTGAACTTAGTGTCTTCGTGGTCTGTAATATCTTCGCCAATAAACGTTGCCGTTTTTTTCTAGTCTCAAACAAGCAATCATGCTATATTTTAGGAATATGAACGAACATGAACACGAAAAGCCGCTGTTTTGGATTGGAAGCAGTCTGGGCGACCTGAAAGACTGCCCCGACGAAGTTCAAGACTTTGTCGGATACGCGCTGCATTGGGCGCAAAGAGGCGGCAAATCACCCGCAGCGAAACCGTTGCAGGGCTTTGGCAATGCCGGAGTTCTGGAAGTCGTGGATGATTTCGATGGCAACACCTATCGCGCCATTTACACGGTACGGTTTGCACAAGCGGTTTATACCTTGCACGTCTTCCAGAAAAAATCACGCAAGGGCATCGCCACCCCGAAGCAGGACATTGACTTAGTCAAAGCGCGACTGAAACGGGCAGAGGCTCATTATGCGGCATGGATGGCCGAAACACAGGGGAAAAAATCATGAGCAAAGCAGACAACGAAGAAATACCCGTCCTTGCCAGTAGCGGCAACCTGTTCGCCGATCTGGAGCGACCTGATGCGGAAGAAGCCCTCGCCCGTGTTCGTTTGGCTCAACAGATTGCCGAAATCATTGTGCGGAAGGCGTTAAGTCAGGAGGATGCCGCCGCACTTATGGAACTTGACCCGCCGAAGTTTTCTGCCTTGGTGCGCGGGCGACTATCCGGCTTTTCAACTGACCGCCTGCTTCGATGCCTCATACTACTGGGTCAGGATGTGGACATTGTCGTCAGGGACAACCCCGGCGACCATCCAAAAGCCCATATCAGCGTCATTACCGTTACCAACCTTGATGCTTGTTCTCCTGCCGCCTGAGAAGCCGTTACGCCTCTGAGTTCCGGTACAGCGCAGGAAAAAGAAATACACCCGGGAGCGCCAAGCCCCAGCTTGGCACTAACCACATAGACATCAACTTAAAACATTTACCACGAAGACACGAAGATTTTTCTTCGTGAACTTCGTGGTCTGTAATATCTTTAAATATGAGTACATCCTTGTATAGAGCCATGTAGAAGTAAAGCGACATTCGACCACCCTCACCCCAGCCCTCTCCCGGAGGGAGAGGGAGCTTTATGTTGCTTTACTTCTAAGCCACTCTATACTCTGGATTCCGGCAGTCCATGCCGGAACGACGGCTCTCCGCCTTGGGTATTCGTCTGAGGTCTTTATTTTGTCAAAAAATTAAAAAACTTGAACATTGAGCATCAGGAATAAATCACTTGTGTTTGCCCCTGTGCATGGCTCCGGGGTGCCTTGCGAATAACAATCTCCACATCACGCCCCAAACGGTTGAGACATTCAATCATCTTGGTTTCACTGATCCCGCGAAACTGGCCGCGAAGCAAACCTGAGAGCTTGGGCTGAGTAATACCCAGAATATCGGCAGCTTGCTGTTGTGTCAGATGACGATGACGAATAATGCCGGCTATCTTGGCAGCGAGACGCGCCTTAAGATGCATGGCATCGGCATCGGTCACCTGCAAATCGCTATAGATATTTCCGCTACTGTCTTCAATTTCGATCATGATGAACTCCTAAGGATCGTGCATGAAATAACTTAACCATTTATACCCCCTCACCCCAGCCCT
>JBAXTQ010000226.1:0-6363 GCA_037130115.1 Methylococcaceae bacterium | reverse complement strand
CAATATTACCCAACATTACGGCTTGCCTTGTGTAGTCTGCATTAACCACTTCACTTTTGATACTGATGCAGAAATTGCTTTACTGCAACAAAAATGTGCCGACTTGGGCGCTACCTGTATCGTTTCAAAACATTGGGCAACCGGTAGTGCAGGTGCAGAAACGCTGGCACAAGCGGTTATTGATATTGTTGATAATCGAGAACCTGGGTTTACTTACGTCTATGATGAAAATATTAGCTTGTGGGAAAAAATTGAAATAATTGCTACCAAGCTATACGGTGCCTCCAAGGTTACGGCCAATGCCAAAGTAAAAGCCCAACTTGCCGAATGGAATGCTGATTACGGAAAATTTCCTATCTGCATGGCAAAAACGCAAATGTCATTTTCAACCAACCCCAATGATAAAGGTGCTCCCACAGGGCATACCCTAGAAATCCGGGAAGTTAAACTGGCTAACGGCGCAGGTTTTATTGTCGCCATTGCTGGTGACATAATGACCATGCCAGGCTTACCCAAAGTACCTGCCGCAGAAAGGATTGATATCGATGATGATGGCAGAATAACCGGCTTGTTTTAGGATTTAATTCCAACATATATGTAGGGGGAATTTTTTGCGGTTGCTCTTTTGAGAGCTGGGCAACCACACAGGGATTGCCCCTACATCATTTCTATTTTCTTATAGCAAACTCAATTGATGAATACTCCACTACTCTCTGTTGAAAACCTTAGTGTTACTTTCAATCATCAGCAGACGGTTGTTGATGACATCAGCTTTGTTATCTATCCTGGCGAAACCTTTGCCTTGGTCGGCGAATCAGGCTCCGGCAAATCCATCACGGCCTTGTCCGTACTGAGATTAATGCCCAACAATGCCCGAATCAAAGCCCATGCTATCAACTTACAAGGCGATAACTTGATAAAACGGGCAGAATTTGAGCTCTGTAAAATTCGCGGCAGACGCATCGGTTTAATTTTTCAAGACCCCATGTCCTCGCTAAACCCGGTAATGACTATTGGCAGCCAAATCGAAGAAGTATTAAACATCCATTTCTCTTTGCCAAAAAAAACCGTTAAACAGCGGGTACTACAATTATTGCAGCAGGTTGAAATACCCGAACCAGAGCAGCGGATTAAAGACTACCCACATCAACTTTCTGGCGGCCAACGGCAACGAGTGATGATTGCCATTGCCTTGGCAGGACAACCGGATTTATTAATTGCCGATGAACCCACGACCTCTCTGGATGTGACCATTCAGGCGCAGATATTGGCACTACTAAAAACCATACAGCAACAAACCGGGATGGCCTTGTGGTTAATTAGCCATGATTTGGCATTGGTATCGACCATGGCAGACCGCGTTGCCGTAATGCAGCAGGGTAAAATTGTCGAAACCGGATTAACCAAAACCATTTTCAACCAACCCCAGCATCCCTATACCCGCAAACTGCTCAAAGCCTTGCCCTCCATGCAAAGCTGTTTAAAGCACATACCTAAAGAAAAACCGCCCTTATTACAGGTTAACGATTTTTATTGTTACTACCCGATCAGAAAAGGTCTTTTTAAACGCGTAGTTGATCATGTACGCGCAGTCGATGGTGTGAGCTTTAAAATCCAGCAAGGAAAAACACTGGCTCTGGTCGGTGAATCCGGTTGTGGTAAAACCACCCTGGGCAAAAGCTTGTTAAACCTGATCCCGGGCGGCAGTGGACAGGTTACCCTTGATGGTATCAATCTTAATGCCTTAACCGGTGAAACCTTAAGACAGCAACGCGCCAATATCCAGATTGTTTTTCAAGACCCTTTTTCCTCGATGAATCCCAGAATGTTGGTCGGCGACATCATCGCCGAAGGCATCCGTGCCTTGCATCCCGACATCAGCTCTGCCGAGCGCAAGGATCGCGTAAAACAATTATTGCAGCAAGTCGATTTACCTACCGATTCGGCATTACGTTATCCGCATGAATTTTCCGGTGGTCAACGACAACGAATCTGTATAGCCCGCGCCCTGGCAGTTAATCCCAAGCTTATTGTCTGTGATGAACCGACCAGTGCGCTGGATGTGTCCGTGCAAGCGCAAATTATTCAATTACTCAAAACTTTGCAGCAAGAAAAAGGCTTAAGCTATTTATTTATCACCCATGACCTGGGCGTGGTTGCAGAAATAGCCGATGAAGTTGCCGTGATGTATCAAGGCAAAATTGTAGAATACGGCAATGTAGAGCAAGTACTGACACAACCTGAACATGCCTATACTAAAAAGCTGTTGGCCGCTATTCCGGTTTTGGCTGTAGAGTAATACGATTTTTATGTAAACAGCATTTGTGAGGTATTTTATCAAAACCACTCATTTTTGACCGTTCTTCTGGTTCCCAAGCTCCAGCTTGGGAACCGCGAAGCCGAAGCTCCAGCTTCGCGAGACTGGAAGCTGGAGCTTCCAGGTCTGCATTCCCAAGCTGGAGCTTGGGAACGAGTACAACCTAACACCACAGATAATACCCTGCTACCCGCTTCTGGTGCGACCGCCATCTGGAAATACAAAGCCATTTACCGGCTTCATGATGAACAAGTCGGGCAATGGAGTGATATGATCAGTGTGATGGTGGGTGGATAGCCATGTAGGCTGGGCAACAGCTTTTCGTTGCCCAACATTCAACGGTCAAAATCAGAATATCGAAAGATTTCTTCAATGCCATTCGTGCGTTTTAACGCGAAAATATCAGGCACGAAAAGCCTATGCCCGACTTGGCTTATCTTATTGCATTCGCTATCTCTATATGTGAAAACCCTTGCTCCATTAATAAATGTTTGAGTTTCGTTCCTTCACTCAAAGCCAAAGCAGCAGCTTCTATATGACAAAGGTTTAAATTAATATTCAAATATTCTTCATTTAGATTTTTAAGCCATTTAACTGAATCGTACAATGATGTAAAGAATGTAGATATATAAACACCAAACTTTTCTATCTCATTTTTTTGTAATTGCCATCGTTGATTTATCTCTTCTAATGTAGATTTACTTTTAAACCAACAATTTTCCCATTTATTGATTTCATTTTTGTATTGCCAATTCCATTTATCCTCGCCTAATTCATTTTTTAGCCAATCATCTAGCGATATCGTTGGATCACGTGGCAGTCGAATGTTATGTAACTCATCACATGCACGGTCAACTTGTGAATAAAATCTAGGGACTTTAATGAATGGCCAAATTGCATCAAAATACACTTGCTCAGATGGCAATGCGTATAGAAATTCTTTGATGGGGTGATGAAATGACCGGATATAATCTAATTCTGGAGAATAGTCTCTGAATAGCCATTCAACATAATATTCCCTATCGCGAAATTCTTCGGTTCTTGGCTTACGATATCCGTCATATTAGATAGTTTTAATAAAATTTATTCTGAATCCAAAGCGGCTTGCCCATTGGAATCGGTGAAGTATTTTTAAAGCATTAATTGTTTGATTACCTGCGATTTTTTTTTCAATTTCGATTAATCTTTGATTCGAGTCAATGACAAACTGTTCTCTTTGACTGGGCGTAAGGCGGCTTAGAAAGTTATATTGATATACCAATCTTTCAAGAGAACTTGAAAAAACACTTCGAAGTACATTATTTATATCATATTCAAACATCATAATACCCTTTAAATTTCCAAATGATTAGATACAAAAATTATTTACAATCGTAGTCTTACAGTGGTTGTGAAGGATATTTATAAATATCTGATAACCAAGCTGTAATACATAACACTTCGGTCATTGAAGTCTTTAGAGCATCAAAATAAAAAAAGGGGTATTGAAACGGTTTTTTTATTTTTGCATCAAATACCGGCAATACCTACCATAATTTCAGACAAAAAAAGCCTGAATTACCCTGCTTGATTGACACTGCCAGCTCACACCCGTAACTGCCGGTAAAATGATTTTTGAAATCACGTGTCTCAATAAACTTACACGTTAGAAGTCGGCTGTATTGATTTGTTATGAGCTCTAAAAGATTGAATAAGTAACTCGGTATCTGACTCTGCTTTGTACTGGGCTTTTTCTTTATCTACATTAGAACTATCGAATATAGTGATAGCGGTTTTAAATAATTCCAATGCTTCAGCATCATTTAACAGCTTAGACTTAAAATTCTCGCAAAATTTGTCCATTTTGTTGCTATTAAAGGGCTCCATTTTTTCACCAAGGACTAAAAGTCTTACCAACATCATTATATGAAACCTTGCTTTCTTATATCTTGGCTCCAAATCTCCACTGCGGAAAAACTGTTCAATCCGGTAATAACATAGTGAACTTACAAAATAAGGTAACAAATTATGATCGTCTGCAAATATTAGACCGCGAAAACGCTTAACTATAGTTCCATAGTAACCGGAAACAAAATGTGGTGAACTCAGAAAGGTAGAAGCAAATGATTTTATTTGAATTGGTATCGAGATTATTTGAGTTCTTTTAATTCCAATATTTGAATTATACTGCTGAGATCGCCTTTCATAATATAATGAAATACTCGATTTTTCAGCGCTATAATATAATTCTAGCTTCCTTTGGAAAGCACTTAAAGCTTCAAGCTGCTCAGTTTTTACTTCTGTTTGGCTGTTAGTTGCTAGTGTAATATTCGTTTTAATGTCATCATTATTTGTAACTATTATTTTTATTGGGACATATACTTTTTCGATTCCCTTTAGCTTTCGGCAATCATGTAGAACATGACTCGTCTGACAACCATTTACAACCTGATAGTCTCTCAATGTAAACCTATTGCCAGCAGGAGTTAATGATGAGGCTACGATAGTTACGCCATTATTTAACACGCAAAAAAGATCGTATTTCCCTTGCTCCAGTGAACCTTTTATCTTTTTGTTTACTGGATTATCTCCTTGAAAATCACGAACATTATCATCAAAGATGCTATATATGGTTTCATTTTCATCTTGGATTAATTTTAGGTATTCGTTAAACGGAATCACTCCTAGATACGCTTCTGAAATCCCTTCAACATCCGGTAAAGTAATTCGGCTTTGAAAATTTACTGTGGCAGAAAGCTTATTCTTTGTTTCGTGATAAAGTTTTTGAATTTCTGCTGCTCCAAGAGGTTCAACGAAAATACTTTCAAAAATACTTAAATTATCAAGTTCTTGAGATCCAGACTCTATAATTGCCCGAAGATTTTGATCATCAACCTATTTTCCAGTACAAACATAATATAGCTTGCAGTTAGGACGTCTATTGACCATATAGGATGACATTGTTATCAAGTACTCCCATATAGCTTTCATTTCCTTAATTTTTGAATTCTGTACAAGCTTAGGCTTATCAGCTAAGAAATCCTTAACTCCATGAATAAATGTTCCAATCTCTGAACCATCAAATGAAGAAGAAGTTTTTGATTGAATAAATGTTATATCCGCATCTAGGTAACCGGTACTTTCTACAAAGTCTCTAAGTTCCTCTTCATCAGTAATAATTCGTCCATTTACTATTACGCACAAACCGTCAATTGCGCTATCTCCACCTGAACCAGTGTGAACATCTTCCAGCTCAAAACTCCCCCTATAAACTTTTGTAGTTATACAAAAATTTGCAAAGTGCTCAAAATGAACAGAGTCAGGTAATTTGTCTAATTCAAACTGTTTCACGAATGTATTTACGAGAGAGCTTGTAATTTTATCCATTGAAAATCCTATAGCTGCTAATTTTTGAGTCTGTAGGTTGAGTCACATCTTTTCGTTGCTCAACATCCAACGAACAAAAGCAAATATTGATACATTGCCCAATGTCATTATTATATTTTATATATGGAAATATTATGCACGAAAAGATGCGCTCACCCTATATATATCAATTAACACTGAGCAGGGTAGTCATGACCTAAAGGCAAGCAAAATAATTACTGGAGCTGTGATCTTTCTATCTTAATTGGGAAAATTGGTTTGTGCTAATGGATTGATACTTGAGATGGAAGATGCACTGGCTCGATTGGTTCATGCCGTACATAGAGATATTTTTAACCAGCGATTATCTGAAAAAAATGCTGTCGTTGACTTAATGGCAACCACTATAAAGACGATTGAAGGTATTGAGGATAGGAACGCGCATGAAATAACTTGACCATTTATATTCCCTCACCCCAACCCTCTCCCAGAGGGAGAGGAAGCAAGATGCCGAAGTTATTTCATGCACATTCCATAGGCTTTTTATCTTGGGTAAACCAGCATGTGATGTCGATTTGAAATCACCCGTTTTAATTACCGAAAATAAAAATTCAAAACAAAAAAAACGGCAGGTGCAAATATAGAACCCTATAGAAGTAAAGCGACATTCGACCACCCTCACCCCAGCCCTCTCCCGGAGG
>JBAXTQ010000225.1:0-6378 GCA_037130115.1 Methylococcaceae bacterium | reverse complement strand
GAGATTTTATTAGATAAATCCCCCTCAATCCCCCTTTTTCAAAGGGGGAGGTGAACACTTACTTTTTAACTGCTCTTTAACCCGGCCAATATTATCGGTCATTTGCTCGTGCGTATAAGGAACAGCGGTAAATTTTCCCCAAATTGGCGCAGGCCAGGCTTTATCAATTTGATAGCGAACGACATGATGAAGGTGTAACTGCGGCACCAGATTGCCTATTGCGGCGATATTCATTTTATCGGCTTTATAAAGCGTCGCCAGATTTTCAGCAAGATAGCTGGATTCTTGGATTAGCGTCTGCTGATCGGCTTTATCGAGCTGATAAATTTCCGTGATATCGGCTTTTTCCGGTACCAGAATAAACCAGGGATATTGACTGTCATTCATCATCAATAATTGGCACAAATCAAAGCGGCCAATAGTGATGCAATCTTGCTTCAAACGGGGATGTAACTGAAATAGTGTGGTCATGTCATTTTGTAAAAATAAAAGCAAAGCTTGAAAGTATCGTGTTAATCAGTGTAATTTACTCTCTGTTTCAACCCATAATAACAATAATAAATAAGGGGATATTTGCATGTCTGCACAGATCATGACCGCTCAAGACTTACCTGATGAACGTAAGCTAACCGTCTCATTTAAATTATTGCTGGGGCTATATGCCATCATTCCGCTCTGCGTGGCGTTGCAACTGTCTGACCACTGGTTTTGGCACGGCTTTTTAAGGGAGCATTTACCCAGCAAACCGACCCATTTTTTATTGTTCCAAATTCTGTTCGGCACGCCCCATATTTTAGCCAGTACGATTGTGCTGGTCAGCAACACAGACTACCTGCGATTTTATCAGCGCAACCTTGTAGGGGTAACCGCCGCCATTGCAATATTTTTTGGCATAGGCAGTTTGTTTATTCCTTATCAGGGTTTTTATGTCCTGGTTGCAGGCTGGACAGTATACCATGTACTTAAACAACAACATGGCGTGGCGCGGGGTGTTTGTCGCCTGCCCTCTTGGGCGTTTAAGCTGTTATTATCGCTAAGCGTGGCAGCAGGGCTTTTTGTTTATATCGGTATTTTTCTTAAAAACAGCCTGGATGTCCAGCAAACCCAATGGCTTAAACAGCTTGCCGGTTTGTTGTGTGCCGGACTGGTTTTAAGTGCTTTTTATTGCCAACGCTATGTCACCACCGCATTTGGCAAATGGTTTTTATGGTCCAATATTTTTTTGGTGCTCAGTAGTTTTTATCTTTACGTGCAACAGTATTATTTTCTGGCGATTCTGGTGCCCCGCTTGGTGCATGATGCCACGGCCTATATTTTCTATGTGACGCATGATTACAACAAGCATCACAGCCATCCACAAAATTTTCTATACCGCTACGCTGCACGCTGTAATGTACACATTTTTATGGTGCTGCCGGTGTGTTCATTTGTGCTGGCCTTTGTTTTACAAGCGTATGGCGACAATCTGGTTAGCGCCTTAACCGAATTCTTTTTTGGGATGGAAATTCGCAAAGCCATTACCTTGGGACTGCTGGGTTATCTGGCGTTAATGCACTATTACACGGAAGCGATTACCTGGAAAGGTGAGTCGCCCTATCGACGGTTTATTGCCTTTTCAAAATAAGGCAATTCACACCCCTGCCCGTTACAAGCAGTGGGTCGGGTAGAGATGTGTAAAAAATTGTAATTATTCAGCCCTCTCTTTGAAAAAGAGGGGTTAGGCAAGCCTACGAGAGTGTGTTGGTTTTTAGTTGGAACTGACAGGTAGCTCACGACCTATAAGAAACACACAACCCAGATTTTCGAATGGCCGCAAAACTACTGGGAGCGGACAATGGAAGTTAGTATGTTAAGTGGTTTATAGGTATTTATACGAATTGTTTTTTTTGGTTTTAGTGGTATAGTTTTTTAAAATTTTAAATGACGGTGTGTTTTTATCTCCGAATGGTTGCCAGCGACCCACAAGAGCCACTCAAGCCAGATTTCCGAATGACCGCTTGCCGTAGGTATGCTGCCAGTCGATTATAGTGATTCAGCAGGTACCGCTGTCCAATTCAAAGTACCCAATAGTTGATTAAAATACTACGTTGAAACGCTAGATAAATTATGATATATGCTATCAAATTTTTAGTTACTAAAGCCAAACCTATCGTAAGGTAGGGACAGAAAGTCGCGGATCCCATTCAAACGGAAAGCCGGACTGCCGAATATGACTTCGTTAAAGTTACATTCGACAGCCCGGCTTTTTTTTTTGGTGGGGGGTACAAAAGCAAATTCGTATCCAGATGGTCGGCTAGGTCGATTCAATAGTTGAAGAAGAAAACTTCAATCAATAAGCCATAAGGAGTGTGTTATGAAAAGTAATCTACAAAATCGACGCACGTTAAACAAATTTTCAGTATTAATAGCCTGCCCTCATTATTTCCTGAGGTTCACGTACCTTGACCTAGGGAAATCGTATGAAATTGATAATCCAGGGGGAGTGCCGAGATGAACAATAAACTGCGCTGGATTGTTCTGGGCGGTTTCACCGTAATGACTGCTACCACACTATGGCTGCAACGACAGGATGGCCTGGAATTGCCCCCCCCAACGATAGCCTCTTTGGAAACGGATTCCCGTTTCCATTTGAGCCAAACGGCAAGACAGCAAAACCTTGTCCCCTCGAACTTCTACCAGGCGAACTCTACCACTGCAAAGAAGGATTCAGTATTACCTCGGAGCAGACAGGCGCAAGCAGAGACGCTTCCCCAACCAACTGACGTGGACGATCCAGACAATCCCCGATTAGATGATGCGACGGTAGAATCGGTTTATGACACTGGGGAATTCCTCGATCCAGATGCTGAAATCCCGTCACAGCCTGTAGAAGGCGAGACAGATCCCTTGGACACAGGTCCCTTCTTGGAAGTCGATGTTCCCCCCAATAACGACTCCACGCATTCAATTTCCAGGTAACTACCATGACCAGCATAATGCTCACGCCAATCAATTTATTTCTCCTTATTACTTCGCTGTCTCGTTTTCTGTTGCGCCGGCCTACTTTGGTAATTACAACCGCTAGTGCACCAATCATTTGGTCAAACAATTCCGGACTTCGGAGACCTCTTGAAGAATTTGCATTCATCGGAGGAGGACGCGTGATCAGTTTTCAAATGGAGATTGTGTCATGATTCGTCTAATTTTCAGTTTCTACTGGATTTTTCTGATGTTACTCCCAGCATCGGTTGGCTATACCAGGAAGAAAGTTCAACAGCATTATTTGAGAACCTGGCTCAAGACTTTTCTTGTTTTGTTTCTCGCACCATTTGCCAGCTACTCGGACTGGAACAACTGTAATAGCAATTTGTTAGTCTCCAACGATCTAGTTGCTATTAATGCAGCGGCGGGCACGAACAATCAACCTGCAATATGGCCCAACTGGCCTTACGTGTTGACTGTCGGTGTCTACGCCAGAAATTCCTTCAGTTCATTGTCGGTTGCTAGCCCCCCGGAGGTGGACTTTTTTATCGATACCGATCAGAACCGGGACACGGGTGACGCCCGCCCGGGGGCGGTCCGGGGAGCGGAATTAAGGGTTACATGCCGTGTGCTCGCTGGTTTTGCCCCGGTTTGCACTTTGTATTCATTGCCTTCGGGCACATACGGTGAACCGGTCACTAGCTCGATTTCTCCGCAAGCGATGCTTCTTCCTAATGACCCACATCAACTTCAAGTGTCGCTTCCTGTTAATTCCACTGCGGCAGATATTTTTGCATTTGCCCATGGAAAAGTTCAGATATTTGGCAATGGCGCTGGAAATGGTGACCGTTGCCCGGATGCAGGCGTTTTCGATAGTACATCCGGAACCGTCAAAGTGCGCCATCCCGCGCCTGCCATCAATTCTAAAGTCATCGATTCATCCGGCAACCAGCTTGCGGATTGGAGCTTTAGTACCTTTGGCGATCAATTCCACATCGAAATCTCTTTCCAATATCTGATCAATCTACAATCGCTAAATTTTACAGGCGAGTTGCAGTTTGATACCGATAAAAGCCTGACAACCGGTCTATTCCATAATCCATGGGTCGTGGGAGGCCCTCTCAAAGAGGAGATTCCCACCTGGGGTTGGGACGTGGCGATAGTTTTTGGGGGAGGAGGTTCACAAACTGGAGGCTATGATACCCCTATCTCTCTCGATTTTGGCAAGCAATCGGCTTTTATTGCTCCGCCTCATAATTACGCCTATCCCTACGGATTTGCTTTTGGTGAGGGATATAACGATGGCCGATGGTTCGTGAGCGGAAATAAGCTTATTTTAGAGGGCAGTCTCAGTATGCTGGATGCCAGAAAATGGAGCAGCGATGCCAGTGGTGGAAATCGGCTGATATCCATAGTGGGTTCGAATGGCAATGTGGTGGGCAGGTTGTTTGCGAATAACATTTTCGCCGCGTCCATTGCGGATATGATCCCCAAGGACGGCTATGCATTCGATGTGGCCAGCAATTCGCAGGTAGCATCCATTCAATGGTCACCCGCCGCAACTTCAATAAATCTTCCATACGGTGGGGTGATGGATCCTGAGGCACACTATGATCTTAGTCGGATCGATGCCCAGGTGAAGAACGGTAATTTGACCGTCAAAGGCACGATCCAGCGGCTGGATACCACATGGAGTACTACGGATTTCGTGTTGTTATTGGATACGGACATGAACAGCTCTACCGGCACAAAGGTCAATGATATAGGTGTGGATTACACCGTTTTTGTGTCATATGTCGATATGTATACATATACTGGTTATACGACAACATTAATCAAACCGGGCGGCATCAAAGAGGGTCATGACAGCTGGTTGAACATTGACTATTCTAATTCGTCGCAAGTCAATTCACCGGCAGACATCACAATCACGGTGCCTATGCAATCCATCGGCAACCCCAATAATATCCGTTTGTATCTGGCGACTGTGACCTCAGGAATAGCATCCTTGCAGGATGTGGCTCCTGCTCAGCCCATTGTGCTATTGTCGTCCAATACAGATTACCCCTTAACCGTCTCCAAGGCAAGCAGTGGTTCCGGCACGGTAACCAGCAGCCCGGCGGGGATCGACTGCGGTGCCGATTGCAGCGAGAATTACCCTAGCACCACCAGCGTGACCCTCACCGCCACGCCTGCCGCCGGTTACAGCTTCACCGGCTGGGGCGGCGCGTGCACCGGGGCAAATACGACCTGCACAGTTTCAATGACCAAAGACCAGAATGTTGAGGCAACCTTCGTCTGGCTCCAGCGCTCATCCTGGAAACGTGCTTTGTTCCACTAGGCAAGTATTCAATCAATTCTCTCATTCAATTATGCAAAACAGGAGTAAGTACCATGAACTCAAGACTTCCCTTCCTTACCACCCTATTTCTCGCCACTCTTACATCGTCCCTGCCAGTCTACGCTGTCGAGGGGACCTTAACTGCAAAGGTCAGCAAAACAATGGTCACGGGTAACGCTACCTATGGGGGCTGCATGGCCTTATTGGACAAAGCGATTAATACCGCAGCCAATGCCCCCAATTGTCCTGGCAACTGGGTGAGCTTCAGTTGTACAGGCACCTATACGTCCAAGGACATGGCATTTCATCTGCTGGATCAGGCACAATTGGCGCTCGCTCTCAATAAGCAGGTTACGGTGATCGTCAACGACACCAAAAAACATAATGGTAACTGCTTCGCGTCACGCATCGACGTTATCAAATAGGCTGATAGAAAAGCTTCTCCAGAGTACTATTTGGGTTGTGTTGCGCTTTTTTTCACTGTCTTGGGAGCAGCAAAACTGGGCGATGCGCTCAAATCCCGTGAAGTGACGGAAAGCAGGTGTTTTCCGATAGGTCTTTAAAAGACCTTTTTGCCTAAAGCGGCGATGGGGTAATTTTTGTCCAATATAATTTGAAAAAAAATCTACCCATCATGCCCACCTTGTGGTTAGATAGTCATACAATTTGTAATATGGATTTTTGTAGGTTTGAATAGCGAAGCGTAATGTGATGCTTTACCGTTGAGGCTTTGAATTATTATGACAAGATTAGCCAGTCCACCGGCGGGTCGCTAAAAAGCTGAGATTTTTGTTGTGTTACCTTTAAATCTCGGCTCAAAAAGATATTCGACCATCAGCTTAAAGGAACAAACCGGCCGTTCACTGAAAATTGACGACTGTCTCTAAATGGCCGTTATGCAGAGCTCTGCATAACGGCCATTATGAATAGTACCCAGTTATGAATAGCGGTTTTGCAGAGAGCATGGTGACTGCGTTGTTGAGTCGCCGAAGCTATCCTTTAACTCTACATAATCACAGGGTCTTTTGCGGTCATTATAAAACTCCAGCTACGAGTTTGGGGCGTGATAGCCACGT
>JBAXTQ010000224.1:0-6400 GCA_037130115.1 Methylococcaceae bacterium | reverse complement strand
TAATAAAATCTCCCCTAACCCCTCTTTTTCAAAGAGGGGGACTGAATAGTTACACAAAAAAAGCTTTACACGGATTTCTTTTAATATTAATGTTTCAATAATAGCTTGAAAATCAGAATAGGGCAATAGCGCAACCTTGGCAATCAGTGTCACTTGTGCAGAATTCTAATACCCATCAACCGACAATGCAGAATAGTTTATATCATCCACATTTTAACAACCTTAAGATGCCTTAGCTTGACACTCTATTATGACTGCCAATTATTAAATTTTGATGACATTAAAAATTTCATGGTAGACTAGTGACATTCAAAATTTTTCATTTAAAAACTAAAAAAAATTTAAAGTCGGTAAATTTACTTAACTTTGTTTTAAGAATAAAATTATATACTATAATTTTATCGTGTAATTTATAATATTTTTTTGATTCACCTTGCTTGTCTTATTTCTGTTACATCTAACTCCTATAATACTTCTTAAGACCGTTCGACTGCCCCAGTCATAAGACTTATACAAACATCCTTACTAAAATGGACATCATTTTGAAACATTTACTGACATTTATTGCATTTTTTCTGGCATTTACAACATTTGCTTATGCCGACTCACAACCCGCTGCACCGATTATAGAACCCATACCTAAAGCACAACCGGTTAAAGAACAACCCGCCGATACCGTCAACTACCTGCTTTCGCCAGGTGATTTAATTGAAATTTCGGTATGGAAAGAAGAAGGTATGCAAAAAGAACAAACCTTGGTAGCTCCTGATGGCAACATTACTTTTCCACTTGCAGGCACCCTTATGGCAGCCGGCAAGCCTATCTTTGCACTTCAAGAAGCGATTGCAGGCAGACTGGCAAATTACATAGCGGATCCTGTTGTCAATATTAAACTGCTGCAAAATAACGGCAATACTATTTTTGTTATTGGTAAAGTCAACAAACCCGGACAATATCCGGCCAACAGACGTATTGATGTTATGCAGGCGCTAAGTTTGGCGGGTGGCTTAACGGTTTATGCCGATGAAGATTCAATCCATATCCTTAGGCGTGTAGGCAATGAAGTAAAAATATTCCCTTTTGATTACGATGATGTGTTGGATGGTGCTCATCTTGAGCAAAATATAATATTGCAAGCTGGTGATACGGTTACTGTACCTTAACTTCAAGCCTCACCTTACCCTACGTTATAAAATCAAAATGAAAAAGGGCTTTTTAGTTCCGGTTACGCTGTGCGCCTCGTTTAGCTGTCAGGCTAACGATTATTTTTTTCAACCGGTAATAAGCTCCAGTGAACGCTATACCAGCAACCTGTTATTACGACCAACCTCCACAGGGAACTGGATCAGCAAGTTATCCCCCGGGCTAAACGTCGGTCTGCGTACTGAAAATATAGATTTAAAATCAAACTTTACCTGGAACCAGTTGTTTTATACCAATGACACTGCGCTTAATATTAGCGAGCAGTTATTTAACATTGATTATCAACACCGGCGCGGACGCTTACAATGGGGCTTGGATGGTTCATTTAATAACCAGTCATCCATAAACAGTCTAAACACTGTTCAAGGGCTTGCTTTTACTCAGGTCATGGTAAAACAGTTCAACATAGCGCCAACCGTTTCGTATGCGCTAAACGAGTTAAGCACTGTTTCGCTGAACTATTCTTACAGTAAGGCTACTTATGAAAAAAGCCAGAACACCTTTCTATACGACTACGATTATCAACAACTATCAAGTACCTTCACGCATCTCTATACGGAACACGACAAACTCAATGCCACGGTTTCAGGTTCTCGTTATAACGCTCCGGTACGAGGCCTGACCACGTTTAATGAAGTGGGGCAATTAGGCTGGCAACATAGTTTTGATGAGCAACTGGTTACTTATGTCTCAGCCGGTATCAATTATTCACAAACGGAATTACAGTTGCCGTCATATCCTCTGCTGATTCAAACGACTGATAACTTTGACCTGATATTATACAAAGATCCTATTACGGGACAACTGTTTACCAGCCAGAAATACTCAACCGCCAGCACCACCAACACCAACGGCATTGGTGGGGTCTTTCAGGCATCGGTACAAAAATCTTTTGAGAAGGGTTCGGTTGCATTGGCCATCTCCCAAAACCAATCCCCGACCTCCCAAGGCTTGCAAACGCAATCCCAAGTGACATTAACCCCTACCTACACCATTAACGAACGTTGGTCGTCAAGTCTTTCGACCAATTATTCCCTATATAAAATGCCGACCGCTCAAAATGCTTCGATTAGTAATGATAGAACATATGCGTCTGTTAGCCCCAATATCAATTGGAAATGGACCCCTGAAGTCAATGTAGGGGTATCGTACACCTACCGCCAACAAGAAATTAAAAGCGCATCTCAAGTCAGCATAGACAATGGTGTTCAGCTACAACTTACTTATCAACCAACAACCAATTATCAGGTGAAATAGCGTGGAAAACCAAACGATCGATATCAAAGATTATATAAATATCGTCAAACGACGCGGCAAGTTTTTATTAATCCCGTTTGTAGTGATTTCTATACTCAGTATCGTGCTGTCCGTTGTATTGCCTTCGGTGTACCGCTCAATAGCCACCATCCTGATTGAAGAACAGGAAATCCCCTCTGACTTGGTGCGCTCTACCGTGACGACGTTTGCCGATCAACGTATTCAGGTCATCAGCCAACGCATCATGACCCGCGCCAATCTGATAGACATTATCCAGAAATTTGATTTGTACGCTAAAGAACGCAAATCTAAACCGGAAGAGCGCATTCTTGAAAATATGCGTAAAAGCATTAAAGTTGAACCCATCAGTGCCGATGTGGTCACCAAGTCCGGTTCGGCAGCAAAAGCGACTATCGCCTTTACGCTGACCTTTGATGACAAAACTCCGGCACTTGCCCAAAAAGTGGCAAACGAATTAACCTCTCTCTTCCTAAAAGAAAATATTAAATCGCGTACTGAGTCGGCACAAAATGCAACGCTTTTTTTAAGTGAAGAGGCACGCCGTTTAAAAGATAAAATCAACGAAACACAAATTCAACTGGCGACTTTTAAAGGAAAAAACCTTAACCAGTTACCGCAGATCAGCCAACTTAATCAACAAGAACTGACTGGAATTAGCAGTCAATTGTTAAGCCTTGATAGCCAAGAACGTTCATTACATGAACGTCAGTTTTATCTTGAAGGCGAGCTGGCACAAATTGACCCCAATGCCATGGCCACCAATGCAGCAGGCGGCCGTGTATTTGATATGAAAGACCGGCTTAAGGTGCTGGAATCAGAATATCCTTCGTTACAAGCCAGTTATTCTGCCGACCACCCGGATGTCATTAAAACCAAACGTGAAATTGACTCGTTAAGAAAAGAAACCGGCAGCAATACGGATCTTAACAAGATGAATGCCGAACTGACCACTAAAAAAGCCGGACTGGCATCGCTGTTAAAACAATATTCGGATAAACACCCGGATGTATTAAAACTGAAAAAGCAGATTGCTACCTTGCAACAATCCTTGGTAACGGCCAGCAATACTGAACAGAACACCCCCTTGCTGCAACCTGACAACCCGGCCTATATAACCCTAAAAGCTCAACTGCAATCCATACAGGCTGAAGTTGAATCATTGGCTTATACGCGCAATCAACTCGCCAAAAAATCTGAAGAGCTGCGTAAAAGCTTGCGACAGGCACCTTTGGTTGAAAAAGAATATGCCGATCTTATCCAGGAACTGGACAATACCAATCTTCGTTATCGTGAAGTGAGCGCCAGAGAAATGGAAGCGCAAATCTCCCAGCAACTTGAAGTTGAGCGCAAAGGTGAGCGTTTTACCTTGATTGATCCTCCTCAAGAACCTCTGGAACCTATCAGTCCAAACCGGGGTGCCATTCTTTTTCTGGGTTTTGTGTTTGCAGCTGCCGGCGGGTTTGGCAGTGTGTTTCTGGCCGAGATGTTGGGTTCAACCATCAATAATGAAAAAACCATCGCATCAATTTTAGGCGTAATGCCGTTATCGAGCATTCCTTACCTTGAAAGCAAGGAAGAAAAAGAGGCATCTACAAAACGGCGTCTTATTATAATAATCAGTACCTTGATTGCCATTGTGTTGGCGATTATTGGGTTCCATTTCCTGGTGATGCCATTAGACGTGTTTTGGTACAAACTGTTACGTGTGATCAGCAATATATAATTCTAACTCATCAACAGAAAATAAATCATGAACACAATAAACTCTATATTGACAAATAATACCCATACGGTTGGTCATTATGTTCCGGTGGCCAATAATAGCGAGCACTTTTTATATACACAGACGCGAATCCAGGCTACCCAAAAAAGTCACCTGCAAAAAAACCGGATCATTAGCGGTTTTAAGTCGGGCGAATGGCTTGAGTCTTACAAAATGCTGCGAACCCGTTGCCTGCAAATCATGGATGTCAATAACTGGAGTACACTTGCCATTACCAGTCCGGGTCAGTCTTCAGGCAATAGTTTGACGGCGGCCAATCTGGCTGTCTGCATCGCTATGGAATTAAATCGTAGTGTGTTGCTGGTTGATGCCAACTTTACGAATCCAGGTATTTGCAAGTTGTTTGGTCTTGATACAGACCTGGGACTGAGTGATTATTTATTACGCGACACGCCAATTAACGAGATGTTGATTAATCCTGATTTTGATCGTCTGGTGATTTTACCGGCGGGCAAAGAGATGATTAATTCGACAGAAATGCTGCGTTCAGACAAAATGAAACGTTTGGTTACTGAGTTAAAAACCCGTTACCCCTCAAGAATCATCATTTTTGACATGCCGCCCTTGCTATCCCAGTCTGATGCATTGGGCTTTGTTCCCTCTGTGGACGCTGTTTTGCTGGTCGTTGATGAAGGTCATACCAAAACCGATGAGCTTAAAAAGGCGGCATCGCTACTTAAAGACATTAATGTTTTAGGTACCGTACTTAACAAAGCCAGCCATAAAAAGATAAAATACCAGGCAAGCTAGTTTCAAGTATCCGGGTGGATTAGCTATAAATTCTCAGATAAATAATTTAGATACAGCTGTAGGTCGGGTTAGGCGCTAGCCGTAACCCGACACACATACTATAGATAAGCTCCCTTGATGGGAGGTTACCTGTGCTCAATCAATTAAGAGCTCAACCTCCTGAATCTTTGTAATGAATTATTTACACTGGAGAAAAAGCCCTCTCATACATTAATGTCAATAATAATGAAACTACTAACAACGGCTAAAATTACTTTATTATGCCTGGCCGTAACACCATCGGCCCAAGCTATCAATTTTAACTTTATTACGACAGGAATGAGTAGTCAGGCAACCGCCGCACTTAATCTCGCCGGCAGCAGTTGGTCATCAAAATTACTGGATCCGGTAACGATCAATATTACCGTCAACATGACAAACCTTAATGACACCAGAGTGATTGGTAATGCAAGCTCGATTGACCTTCAGAGTAGCTATACCCCTCTTAGAAATTTGCTGGTGTCCGATGCTGCCAATGAAGCTAATGACGGAATCGTTAAGTATTTACCCACGGCTAACCAGTTCAGTGCTTATTTGCCAACCGGCATCACTACCACCGGTTATCTGTTAGCAACCAAAGCTGACCTTAAGGCACTCGGCGAAACGAATTTAGACAGTCTATACGGCATTAACGATGGCACCATTAACTTTAACAGCGGCTTTGCCTTCGATTACGATGCCAGCAACGGCATTACATCTGGAACCATGGATTTTGAAACCGTTGCCGCACATGAAATTGGTCATATTTTAGGCTTCGTTTCGATTGTCGATGAAATTGACGCTATGCTGGCAAAAAACCAAACAGGTGCTATTACGCCGTATTTACTTGATTTATTCCGCTTTGGAACTAACGCCGTTCCGACTACAACCGCAGAATTTTCGACTATGTCGCGAGACTTGAGACCCGGCGTTGCCAGTTATTTTAATGATTTAAGCGTACAGGTTCCCTTTTCAACAGGCTATTTAACAGGTGACGGCAATCAAGCCAGTCACTGGAAAGACAGCTCAACCAACTTGTGGGGCATTATGGATCCAACACTCGCTTACGGCCAAATTGCCGCTATCTCCAGTAATGATCTGCGGGCACTGGATTTAATAGGCTATGAGATAACCGCAGTGCCTTTACCTTCAGCTATTTGGTTTTTTTCCGGCAGCTTGCTGGCCTGGTTTAGATTAGTGCGACGCACTAAGGTAACTGCTAATTCATTCGCATAGGTACAGTGAAGGCAGCACGCAGAAAACACCTCCCAAGATTCGCCTGGTTCCCACGCTCCAGCGTCACTGCCCACAGCTAAGCATTGTAGGAGCGGGCCATGCCCGCGATGAAGAAGCTAAAGCTAAGCATTG
>JBAXTQ010000223.1:0-6401 GCA_037130115.1 Methylococcaceae bacterium | reverse complement strand
AAAACTTGCGAGCTGTACAACTTTTACTGGGTCATACTAAACTTGAAAGTACGGTCAGGTACCTCGGTATTGAGGTCGACGATGCTCTTGAAATATCAGAACAAACCGAAATTTAAACTTAGGATCCTCGGTTCGCTCATTTTTATAACAATATGATTATTAATGATTATTTTTGGCTGATTTGCTAAAAAACAACACATCACTCCATTGTAACCAAATGAATCTATTGAACTTTAAAAAAAATTAGCGAACCGAGGGTTAAGAATAAGTATATACTGCGACCGTTGAAAAACGGTCGTATTTCCAAAGCGGACGTTTATATCCGGGAAATAAACCGATATTTAAAGGCTCACTACGGCCATGAGCTGACGATCAGTTTCAACGAAAATCAACACACTCCGAGCTCTGGGCTTGATGCACACTTGTTTCCGTTGATTAATGGCCGAACAGGCCGAAAATGGCTCAATTCTATTGGCCATTGACAGGATGTGAAAATAGCAAGAAAAGTGTAGCATTACACCAGTAAAGTGTAATAATCGTACACAAGAGCATTCATGGGAAATAACCACAAATTACAAAGTGACCCAAGCAAGATAGGCTTGTTTTATATCATTAACCCATTAGTTTGCTTGGACTTAGGTTTGGTGATGAGAGGTTTCGGTAACCTTACGGTAAAATCGTTATACCCACAAAATCCACTGACTAAAATCGTTATTATTTCTCAAATAAAGGCATAAAGGCTCAACAAAGTTGTACACTATTTCGCACTTTTCGAGAAACTATCCTGAGCGTTGATGATTATCAGCTCACTGATACCCCGCCCTAATTCTCTAATAACCCCTATTTAGTTTTCATATCGCCTCCTTTGAAATCAAGGATAACCATTTACCCAACTACCTCGCCAAGTTTTACATGCTCTCTACTACTAAGCAAACCCGGCTGGATTCCATTCGTCCATCATTTTCTGGCGTGCTACATTGAGACCCTCCGACATCAATGCTGCAAATTTCTTTAACAACTCGTAGCCAAATTTCGGTTCATGCTCGCATCGTACCAGTATGGCTGCACCGTCAAACTGGAGCAATTCCGAGTCCTCTTCGGCCTTGGCTTGAAAATTCCATTTATAGGGCGATATCAGCCAAGACCACCCCAGAACCTGATCCTTATCCAGCGTCTGGATCTCCAAGGTCGGCCCCATAATCGCCGGCATCTGCAAGGAAATTCGTCCATTGCGGACTACATAGAACCTGTTCGCTTTTTCGCCTTGTCGAAACAGGATATGACCCATTTTGATCTCGTACGTGCTGGAACGTTCGCATAGGAATTTCAAATCGTCATCATTGAACTCGGAGAAAAACTCGTGGGTCGATAGGTACTCGATAGTTGATGGATTACTCATGGTTTACCTCCACAAATGATTGGTTACGATGGTGCTGAAGAAATTTTAAAGTGCAGGGGTGTAAAAAAAGAATCCAAAATATACCACTACTAGCGTTGGCCTTTCCAGTTAAATACGTCAGTAGATTTTTTAAAATCAATAAGATAACAAAAACTGCTGGTAAATTGGCTAATATTTGGTCAATCTGACTGTGTGCCAGAACTGGCATACTGTTGGGACGTATTACCGGCAGGGTTATCCACAGATAATGTGGATATCTATCTTTTATCACAAGCCATTGGAGTCATCCAGGATTGGCTAGGCTTATCCTGTGAATAACCCATCGTTATGATCCGCAGGATAAGGTCGTTGATTAAAGGTTTCACATTATTTGCGCATTGGTTGCAAATTGTTTGCGCTTTTCCTCGTTAAAGTAAGCATCAAGAACAGGAGGCCATGTCGCACCCTGATGTTTTTTGTTAAAACAGCTATTTTAAGGAGCTAACTTATGAAGCACGTCACCAAAATCGCCTTACTGACATTGACGATTTCAGGTCTATTAGTCGGTCGTAACGTGCTGGCTGAACCGGCCAATACCGCTACCGATGTTAACCAAAAAACAGTCACCGAAGAGCCGAAAAAGTGTGATCGCGAGGCAGGAAAAGAAAAACACCTGGCAACGCTCAAAACCGATCTTAAGCTCGACGCCAATCAAGAGGCGGCTTGGGCCGAATGGGTAAGTAAGATCAAGGGAGATACTAAGAACGAGGAGAAACACCGCGAGAATATTGAATCATGGGCTAATTTACCGGCACCTGAGCGTATGGAAAAGATGCTGGAATTTTCCAAAGCACATATCGCCCAGCAAGAAGTTAGTCTTGCTGCCACCAAAACTTTCTACGCCACCTTGTCACCTGAGCAAAGACTAACCTTCGATAAAGGCTTTAACTTTGAGCATCGCAGTCGTTTGGGTAAGCACTGGCCAAAATAATGGTGTTATGGGGGTTGTGACGTCCAACCCCGATTCTAACCAATAGCACAATAAGGGCAGCACTTGTTAGTCCTGCCCTTACCTGTTATTGAGTTAGATTTTCATCCAGCTTTTTATAGCTAGTTGAGTTCCCCTACCTATTAGGTATTCGGCCTTCCTATTGCTCCGGATGTTGTTTGCATCCATTAGGGTTTTGCGTAAAATCAGACCGCAGAATCAGCCTTCCGTTCTTTACAGACAAGCTTATGCGATTAAAACGTATTATTTCGATATTATTGGTTGTTTTTGTGTTGGGCGCTGGCGTCATTTTTATGCTGTTGATGGCTTCCTTACCGAAAGAAGATGGCGAAATTTCGTTGTCCGGTTTAAGCGCGGCGGCTACGGTTCATAGCGATGCTTTGGGTATTCCGTCTATTCTTGCTGAGAATCGTGAAGATGCTGTTCGTCTTTTGGGCTTTTTACATGCACGCGACCGTTTGTTTCAAATGGAATTAATGCGCCGCAAGAGCACCGGTTGGCTTGCAGAAATCTTTGGCTTAAAGGCGGTGGATCTGGATAGGCGTCAACGTGATTACCCGTTTGAACAAGCCGCCAAAAATATAGTTGCGACCTTGCCCGCTAACCAGAAACCAGTTTTAGCCGCTTATGTGGCAGGTGTAAACGCCTTTATTGACCAAGCTAACCTGTTGCCGCCTGAGTTTACAGTGCTTAATTTCCGTCCGGAACCTTGGCGTCCAGAAGACAGCATACTGGTTGCTCTCGGCATGTTTCAAACCCTTAATGGTCAAGAGCAGGACGAGCGCATGGTGACGGTCATGGAAAAAGCACTGCCCAAACCGTTGGTGGCGTTTTTGACGCCGGATACCGATGCTTATGCCACCGTACTGTTAGGGGGGCCGGATTCGCACCGTCCGGCGCAGCCTGTTCCCGTTAGCGCCTTTGCCGCTCTCGATGCGCAACCCGTCAAATTGGCGAAGGGTTCTGTTGAGGTTGAAAGCAGTATCGCCGGGTCAAATAATTGGGTGGTGGCCGGCAAGAAGACTCAGGATGGACGCGCCATAGTCGCCAACGATATGCATTTGAGCTTGAATGCGCCGAATATTTGGTACCGCGCCGAGTTACAATACGCCGGGCACACTCTGAATGGGGTCACCTTGCCAGGGTTGCCGATGCTGATTGTGGGCGGCAACAATAATGTCGCCTGGGGGTTTACCAATGTTACCGCCGATTTACTGGATTTGATTACTCTCGATATTAATCCGGACAACGCTCAAGAATACTTGACCCCACAAGGCTGGCGTAGTTTTACCAAAAATACAGCCCTTATCAAGGTCAAAGACGGGGCTGACATACCCATAGAATTACGCTCTACCGTTTGGGGGCCGGTCTCATCAAATCCGTTATTAGGCCATTCCGTGGCAATAAAATGGACCGCGCTGGAAACAGCCGCTGTCGATCTTGGTTTGCTTGAGATGGATAAAGTGACGTCTGTCAAAGAAGCCATCACTGTCATTAATCAGGCGGGTGGCCCACCGCAAAATGTCGTTTTCGCTGATCGCGCCGGTCATATCGGCTGGACTTATATGGGCCGTTTTCCCAAGCGCAAAGGCTTTGACGGTATGGCTAGCCGGTCTTGGGCAGCGGCTTCGACGACGTGGGAGGGTTTTATTCCACCCGAGCAATTACCGCGTTTATACGATCCTCCTGAAGGTTTTATCGTCACCGCTAATAACCGCACACTGGGCCGGGATTATCCTTATGTCATTGCCCACAACTGGGCATTAGGCTACCGCGCCCATCGCATCACCGAATTGCTACAAGGGTCGAACAGCATCACTGAACAGACTATGCTGGCTATGCAACTCGATACGCGGAGTGAATTTTATGAGTTTTATCAGCACTTGGCCTTGCAGGAGTTAACCGCGATTAAACGCAACGAAGGCAAAGTAAATCAGAGCGAACAAACGCTGCTTGCCTGGGATGGTTTCATGAATGCCGACAGCAAGGGAGCGGCGCTCTTAATTGCTTTTCGAACAAAATTAGCCCAAGCCCTCTTTGCCAAAGTGGTCGCTCGCTGTCAGCAATACGACCCCAATTTCAGTTATGCCTGGCGCGAGATGGAAACCCCGTTGCGAGAACTATTAACGCAACGTCCGAAAGGCTTCATTCCTGCGCAGTATAACGATGACTGGCGGGCATTCATTTTGGACACGTTGACTTCAGCGGCAAAAGACTTGCACAGCGATTATCCCGATATTGAGCTTACCCAACTGAATTGGGGAACAGTCAACCGGATTGCGCAACAGCATCCTTTCAGCACAAGCCTGCCGGTACTTGGCGCATTTTTGGATATAGGCGACTTCAAAAGTTCGGGTTGCGCGAGTGTTTGTGTCAGAGTCATGTCAAAAGCACACGGTGCCAGCGAAAGATTGGTACTGGCTCCCGCCCATCCGGAAAATGGCATACTGGAAATGCCTGGCGGTCAATCGGGTCATCCTTTTTCAAGACATTATCGGGATCAACAAACATTTTGGCAAGCAGGTAAAACAGTCCCATTTATACCCGGTAAATTTTTACATACCTTACGTTTCCAACCCACATGAAAAATCACCTATTGTCAGTACATGTCTATTTTTCTTTTTGCTAAAACCACTTATTTTTTTTGTTAGTGCATATTGGTATTTATACGTATTGAAACGGTAATTAAAATGTGGAACACTGACTTAAGCAGGGTGAATCTTTACGCCCCCCATTCAATCATAATAAGCAGGGAATCCTATGCCACTTCCAACCAAATCCCAAAGGCTCGGACTCGGTCTTTCCGGCGGCGGCTTCCGCGCCTCCTTCTACCACATTGGCGTATTGGCGCAGATGGCTGAGCAGGGACTGTTGCGCCACGTAGAGGTTATATCCACGGTATCGGGTGGCTCCATCATAGGGGCGCTATATTACCTGCATGTTAAAAAACTACTGGAAGCCAAACCAGACAGCGACATCACCAACCAAGACTATGTGGATATTGTCAAAACCATTCAAACGGATTTCTTGAAGGCGACGGACAAGAACATCCGCATGTCCACCTTCGCCAGTTTCTCCGCCAATTTTAGGATGATTTTCCTAAATTACTCCCGCAGCGACCGCATCGCTGAATTATACAACAACTGGATATACCAGACGGTGCTGGGGAATGTCAGTAACCCTGTGCAGATGCAGGAGTTGAAAATATATCCTCCCGGCCAGCCTGACTTCTACCCAAACCGCGACAATCAAGATCGGCAAGCAAAAGTCCCCATCCTCGTCCTCAACACCACCACTCTGAACACTGGCCGCAACTGGGAGTTCACCGCCCAGACCATGGGCGAACCCCCAACCCCCACATCCTCACTATGGGAGCGGATAGACAAACAACCTATCCGGTTGCGGCGGGCAGGCGGCTATCCCGATATGATCGCCGCCCCGATCAACCAGCAGCAATTCCCGCTCGGCCATGCCGTGGCAGCCTCTGCCTGTGTGCCGGCGCTATTCGATCCCTTAGCAGTCAGCAATCTCTATCGCGACAAGGAGAAAAACGAGGATATTCGGGCGCAACTGGTGGACGGAGGCGTGCATGATAACCAAGGGATCGAAGGACTGTTGCGCAATGACTGCACCTGCTTCGTGATCAGTGACGCAGGTGGCCAATTGGAGTCGTTAAATAATCCGGGGGTCGATCCGGTTTCCGTGTTGTTGCGCGTCAGCAGCATCTTGCAAAGCCGGATCAGAACCCAATGGCACTAAGTTAAGTTGGCACCAAAGATGCTAATAAATCCTCGTTAGCCTTGGTTTTCCTGGAATTTTGCCTGTCCAGTATTTTTTGTTTGACTACGCCACGCGGTTCAGTTAAGTAAGGAAACTGCGCGCATCGTCGCTTTAACATTCTCGGCTCAGATCTTCCATCGCGATTACCAATCCTCTTGGAAACAACTATTTTTAATACGTATTCTACCCAATTCGACAAGATTTCGCCTGATGCTTCCGCCAACCTTAATGCAT
>JBAXTQ010000222.1:0-6440 GCA_037130115.1 Methylococcaceae bacterium | reverse complement strand
ATTGATATTGCTTGAAAAATAATTAAGTTTTTATCGGATTTAAATAGCGAATGGGGAGTTAGCAGGGTTAGGTTATGAAATTAGCCGTAAACGGGTAGTCATATTCGCTTAACGACTCAGCGTAATGGTGGGTTTCCACTATCATTCTAATCCAGCCCACGAGCTTTTTTAAGCAAACTCTTATTACTCGGTTTATGAAATTTATCCAGATACCTAAACTCTGAAGGAGATGAGCCTGAAATGACACTACGAATTATACCTGAAACTCTAAATGGATATTGCGAGGTTGCAACTGGATTCACAATTTTTGCTGAAGTAGAAAACGATAGTAACAAGGCTATTGTTATTGATACTTTCCTAAATCCTATTACTATTAGCATCAAAAATAACACAGGCATGTTATTGCTTGTCGAAGAAGCTGATTATATAAATGGCACAGCCAGAACCAGTTGTACGTTAAAGATACCTGCCCAGGCTCGCAAGAATGTAAAGATGGTGTTCAGAATCCCTAGCGTCCTGTATGACGAAGTTATGAGTTCACATGAGACCTTTATTCTTGAAATCGGGGAAGCGTCTATTAGCGTAAGTCGTGAAACAAATTCAATGTTATCGTTGCCTAAAGGCCCTAAACTATAGGGGGGGCAGCTAGTAGATGGGTAGAGCAACTCAAATAGCCAACGCCCACGCCTAACTTAACTCTCCAACTGATTCCGCTACGCTCATATCATCATCAGGTAAAAAAATGAAAGCGAATACTTCTGTTGCAATTCTTCAAAAAGGGAAAGAAATATTTTTAAACCCTTCTCCCACATATAGCTATGAGGACATAATCGGAGGCGTTACTGTTTTAGGTTCATGTCAGAGGCGAAAAGAGATGAGAGCAGTGGAAAGTAATTCATTTATTTCATATCGTTTTAAAGGGGAGGCAAATAAAATAATTGACTTATATATCAAGTGCTTTATTGAAAATAAAGATGAAATTATTGAGAAATTGTTGAAAGCAAATGATCGGGCGGAAATCGCCAATTTGGCTGATCACTTGCGGATTAAAATAATAAATGCCTATAAGAAAGAAAACTTCAAAACAACAGCAGACATAAATTCGTACAATCGAGTTAGAAAAATCATTGATCTTTATTTTGAACATATTGCAGCAATGTCTATAGAAACGACAAATCATAGAGAGTCACTAATTCCTTTGCTTTCGTTGCCACTTGACAGCAAAATACTTGGCTGTGACGAAATATTCACAGACAATGAATTAAAGCAGATGTCGCTTAAGAGAAAAAACACTTACGGATCTATTCAGAAAAAAGAGATATATATAAAACTACAAAATCTATTAATTAATAAAGCGCAATTAATCTCGCCCGAATTTTATGTAATATATTTCGATTTAATTTGGGGTGTTGGAGGCTCTCAAAATTTAATTCCTCGATATAAAAGCCGTGGTAGAAACCTATTTGAAACAAACTTTGGCATCCAATAAATCATAATCCAAAAAATGTCTAACTCAATGCCCCAGAAGAGCTTTATTATCGCGCCAATTCGCCCAGTCAAGTGAACAACGCTTTTCTACCCAGCTAAATGGTAAGCAAACGATAAAGCCGGTTGTCTACTCAACAAATTCGCTCAGTTTTTAACCTTAAAATAACAATTCGACATTAACTACGGGAATAAGATTATGAGCAATGTTCAAGAACTTGAAATGGCTGTTTCACAACTGCCTGCCAATGAACTCCTGCAATTTTCAGAATGGTTTGAAGAGTTTTTGGCTGACCAGTGGGATAAAAAAATTGAGGCTGATATTATGTCCGGTCGTTTGGATGCTGCCGGTAAGCACGCTGATAATGAATTTCTCGCTGGTCGCGCAAGTCCACTTTGAACCATTTTGCCACGCCAGAGTTTTGGTTTCACTATCGTCAACTTCCTGATGAAATTCGTACATTGGCTGACAAGAATTTTGAGCTGCTTCGAATTAATCCGCGACATCCCTCCTTACGCTTGAAAAAGATCGGTGTTTTCTGGTCGGCCCGTGTCGGATTACGTTATCGGTCGTTAGCAAAAGAGCGACAAGAAGGTCTTGTGTGGTTCTGGATTGGCCCGCATGATCGTTACGATCAGTTGATTGTTTCATCAAGCCAAATCACTTAAATACAAAGAGGTTTAATAATGAGTGATTATCAAAATGACTTTTACAGTTGGACTTGTGAACAAGCTGAATTGTTGAGGGCAGGGCGGTTTAATGAGTTGGACGTGTTCAACCTTATTGAGGAAATAGAAACAATGGGTAGAAGTGAAAAGCGGGAACTGCAAAGCCGATTAATGGTATTGCTCGTTCATCTTTTAAAATGGCAATATCAGCCTGCCAGGCGTGGCCGTAGTTGGATATTAACGATTAAAGGCCAGCGTATTAACTTAGAAGATGTCATTAATGATAATCCTGGGCTTAAGCCTCAATTACTTGGCCTATTAAATAATGCTTATCGATTGGCAATAGTTGAAGTATCTAAACATACCAGGCTAGAAGAAAGTATATTTCCAGTAAAATGTCCTTGGACACTCGATCAATTAAGGGATGATGGATATTTTCCTGATTAACTGTGGGGTGGGCAATGCTTTACTGCCCACCGTTTAATCCACCCACCATATTTAAAAACCATGACTCAAAGAATCGCTGAAGTCGAGCGTAATACGCTCGAAACCCAAATTAAAATCAAAATCAATCTGGATGGAACCGGTAAGTCTACCTTCGTCACCGGCGTGCCTTTTCTGGATCACATGCTTGATCAAGTCGCCCGGCATGGTTTGATCGATATCGACATTAATGCCAAAGGCGATTTGGAGATTGATGCCCATCACACGGTTGAGGATATTGGTATTACCTTAGGTCAGGCATTTGCTCTGGCAATTGGCGATAAAAAAGGTATTTATCGTTATGGACATTCATACATTCCTTTGGATGAAGCCTTGTCCAGAGTCGTTATTGATTTTTCCGGTCGCCCCGGCTTGTTCTATGACGTTAAATATCCAAAAGCCATGATAGGCCGTTTTGACGTAGATTTGTTCAGGGAATTTTTTCAGGGATTTGTCAATCATGCCGGTGTGACTTTGCATATTGACAACCTTAAAGGTGCAAACGCGCATCATGTTGCGGAAACCATTTTTAAAGCCTTGGGTCGCGCCATACGCATGGCAATTACCGCCGATACGCGAATGGCAGGTATAATGCCATCTACCAAAGGCAGTCTTTAAAAAACAGGCACAAGGCTAATGGCGAAAAAGCGCTATAACTTTTGTTTGGCACCTTTAATCTTTTAACTTTAACCTGATTTTCTTATGTCTTCTGTCGCTGTTATTGATTACGGAATGGGTAATTTGCATTCCATTGCAAAAGCCCTGCAACATGCCGCCCCTGATGTCGATGTACAAATCGTTTCTGATGCCAAGTTGATTTTACAAGCCGATCGCGTAGTTTTTCCTGGCGTTGGGGCGATGCGTGATTGTATGCAGGCGCTCAATCAAACCGGTTTATCCGAGATCATACAACGTGTCGCTAAAACGAAACCGTTGCTGGGTATTTGCTTGGGTATGCAGGCATTACTGACGGACAGTGAAGAAAACGACAGCACCCAAGGACTGGGTATTCTTCCAGGGCATGTGGTGCGTTTTTCTGATGCGCTAAAGGATAGCCAGAACAATACCCTGAAAATTCCACACATGGGCTGGAATCAAGTTCATTTTGTACCTCATCCGTTATGGGAAAATATTTCACAGGATAGTCGTTTTTATTTTGTGCATAGTTATTATGCAATACCTGACGATGCGTCTGTGGTCGCCGCGACTACAGAATATCCTGATGCTTTTGCCTGTGCTCTGGCTCAAGACAATGTTTTTGCCGTACAATTTCACCCGGAAAAAAGTCAGGCCGTTGGTTTACAATTGCTTAACAACTTTTTGCACTGGGATGGCCAAGTTTAAAATTACACACACGCTGTTAAGGATTTAGTATCTATGTTGTTAATACCCGCTATCGATTTGAAAGAAGGAAAATGTGTCCGTTTACGCCAGGGACGTATGGACGATAATACGATTTTTTCTGATGATCCTGTCGCTGTTGCCGGAAAGTGGGTGGCTGCCGGTGCCAAAAGAATTCACTTGGTTGATTTGGATGGCGCTTTTGCCGGCAAACCTGTCAACGCCGATATTATTCATGCCATAGTCGCCGCTTACCCCCATGTTCCCGTGCAAATTGGCGGTGGCATTCGTGATGAAGAGACGATTCAGGCTTATCTGAATGCGGGCGTGGAATACGTCATTATTGGCACCAAGGCCGTTAATGAACCCCATTTTGTCAGGGATATGGCCATGGAATATCCGCGCCGCATCATCGTGGGTCTGGATGCAAAAGACGGTAAAGTGGCCATTGATGGCTGGTCAAAATTGTCTAAACATGACGTGATTGATTTGGCGCAACACTTTGAAGCCGATGGTGTAGAAGCCATTATTTACACCGATATTTCCAGAGACGGCATGATGCAAGGTGTCAATGTAGAAGCGACGGCACGTCTGGCACGAGCCATTAAAATCCCGGTTATTGCTTCCGGCGGCATTACCAATATCGACGATATTAAAGCCTTGGGAGCTGTGGCTCATCAAGGCATTATGGGGGCAATAACCGGACGTGCCATTTATGAAGGTACCCTGGATTTTGCCGAAGCGGAAAAACTGGCAGAATCTTTTAGTAAATCATGAGCCTGGCTAAACGTATTATTCCTTGCCTGGATGTCGCGGATGGCCGCGTGGTTAAAGGCGTCAAGTTTGTAGATATTCGTGATGCCGGTGACCCTGTAGAAGTCGCCAGACGTTATGACCGTGAAGGCGCGGACGAAATCACTTTTTTGGATATTACTGCGACTCATGATAACCGTGACACGATGGTTCATGTCGTTGAGCAGGTCGCCAGCGAAGTATTTATTCCGTTGACCGTGGGTGGAGGTATCAGAACATTGGATGATATTCGCCGCATGCTCAATGCGGGAGCGGATAAAGTGGGCATTAACAGTGCCGCCGTGTTTAATCCTGAATTTGTTCGCGAGGCGGCACAACGTTTTGGTTCACAATGTATTGTGGTTGCAATCGATGCCAAGAAAGTCAGCCAACCCCACGAAGTTGATCGTTGGGAGATTTTTACCCATGGTGGACGCAAGGCGACCGGTATAGAGGCGATTGGCTGGGCAAAAAAAATGGTCGAGTACGGTGCCGGTGAAATCCTGTTAACCAGCATGGACAGGGACGGTACGCGCGAAGGTTTTGATTTGCCCTTAACCCGCACGATTAGTGAAGCGGTTACCGTGCCGGTTATTGCCTCGGGCGGCGTAGGTAATCTGGAGCATCTGGCTGAGGGCGTGATTAAAGGCAAAGCTGACGCTGTGCTGGCGGCCAGTATTTTTCACTTCGCCGAATACACCATACAACAAGCCAAAGAACACATGGCTGCACGCGGCATTGAGATGCGTTTATGAGCGTCTCGTGGCTGGATGATATTCGCTGGACTGAAGACGGCCTTTGTCCTGTTATTGCACAACAGGCTGACACAGGGAAAATATTGATGTTTGCCTGGATGAATCGGGAATCCTTAGCGTTAACAGTCGCTGAAGGTTATGCCGTTTATTGGTCAAGATCACGCAATAGATTATGGCGTAAAGGCGAGGAATCAGGTCACAAACAGAAAGTGCTGGGCTTGTTTCTGGATTGTGATGAGGACGTTATTCTGCTTAAAATTGAACAGGAAGGCGGTATTGCTTGCCACACAGGCCGTGAAAGCTGTTTTTATCGTCGCCTGATTGATGGGCAATGGCAAGCTGTTGAACCGGTATTGAAAGATCCCAAGACAATTTATGTAAAAAAATGAGTGAAGTATTGCAACAATTAGCCCACATTCTGGAACAGCGTAAGCTGGAATCAGCTGATAAATCGTATGTAGCCAGCCTTTATGCAAAAGGCCTGAATACTATTTTGAAAAAAATAGGCGAAGAGGCAACCGAAACTGTTATTGCTGCCAAAGACGGCGATAAACAACAGATTATTTATGAAATGGCTGATTTGTGGTTTCATTGCATGGTCTTGCTGGCCGACCAAGGCTTGGTACCGGATGATGTATTGCAAGAACTGCAACGCCGTTTTGGTTTGTCCGGTCTGGATGAAAAAGCGCAGCGTAAACAATAATAGTTAATGTTTCGCAGTAAATCAATGACTCGATAACAGATACCAAAAATCATTTTAAAGATATACAAATCTAATAATATCGTTTTATTATATTGGGTAATTATCTTAAGATACCCGGCTAACATTGACGAAGTGCCTTAATGACATATAAGTATTTACCTTCCCCTTTGAAAAAGGGGGATTGAGGGGGATTTATCTAATAAAATCTCCCC
>JBAXTQ010000221.1:0-6450 GCA_037130115.1 Methylococcaceae bacterium | reverse complement strand
GTGGTCAGCGGGTTCCAGGAAATCCAGCCAAGATTGGCGGCAAACAACATAGAATCCGTCTGAAACGGGTCAGGTGATAAACTGGAAATATTAGGTGCCAGAATAGAAAAATCCATCGGATTATTAGCCTTCAATTTTGCATTTCGCGTGAACGATAAGGGATAACCATAGCGATCACTGGCTCCAACGCCTATATCTTCTGCTGAAGGACGCACACCAATATTGTAGAACCCGGTATCATACAAGGCGAAGCCGCCATCCCCCATTAACATGCGCTCAATATATTTATCGGTATTGGGTGCATTAGTGGGGTTCAACACATGCGTGACGGAGGCGGCGGTAAATTCAGAACCCAAATGGCAAGCAATACATTTGCCTTGATTCAAAAACAAATTCAAACCGTTTTGCTCTTGGGCGGTAAGATTATCCCTGCCATTAACTGTCTGATCGAAGCGTGAATCATCCGAAACCAGCGTTGATTCATAAGCTTGAATCGCCAAACCCCAAAACAATGAAAAGTTGTTTTCAATCAGTTTATAACCGTCTACCGTTTGGGTATCCGGTACGTCCCAATAGGCATTATTAAAAGCACTTTGAATCAGTAGCTTATAAGTATTTACAGCCTTAATATCACCAGACAGATTGGTATATGGGCCCAATACGCTATCAGATATATCCACCTTTTGTTTGCCCAACGGCTTGACTGCCAGTATTTTTTTGCCCAACTCAGAAAAATCTTTGCCGCCACAAGACATTTCAAAATCACTTAACGCAGGGCCAACTGCTTGCGATGCAAGACTGGAGTTATAGATGGCAATCCTGTTTTTTATGAGCTTACCTTTCGCATCTTTACTATAGATCTCGTTAGCCGGCGTCAATGCCGGATCAGCAAACCGCCTCAGTCCAAATGGATCCAGTCCGTTAAAAACGTTATTTGCCCGGCCATCCCAGAAATTACGAAAATTATAAACCGCATTAATAATGGTGGGCGTATTACGTGGTTCGACCTGACGCACCGAGTTTCCTCCCACATTAAACAGCGGCATATCAGGACCCGATTTAGGAAACCTTTTTTTACAAAGTTCTTTTTTACCTGAAGGCGTCAAGCTATTAAATGTTGAATAGTAAACCCCCTGCGATGACACCACGTCATCACTATCATAGACAATTTGAGCGTTTCGGTCCGCTTGAAGCGCTTGGCCTGCGACAGGAATTTGTGGCTCTTGATATTGCCGTAGCGGAAAATCGGTCTTTTTCAGTGTGTAATTAGGGCCTTTTCCAGAGTTAGGCAGCAAAGGATCGAGGTTGGTCGTGTTGGGAAACGAAGCCATGAAATCGAACACTTTGCCAATAGGGGTAACACCGTCACTGGCAAACTTGCCACCGGCATTTCTTAAACCGGGATCAAGCTGATTTTTGATGCGGTTATCCGCGCCCGCCTGAAAATGGCAACTGGCACAGGCGAGACCATCACTGCCGACCTGACTATCCCAAAACAACATTTTTCCCAGTGCTATCGCTGCGGCCTGGTTTTTAATAATACTCGGCGATAGCGATGCTTGATTACCACTGCCATCAACCGTATAGGGTTCTGGCACGGGCGTACATTTAAGCGAACCGGGTACTTCCGGAAAGTTAACCCTATCCATGGCATTGGCTGCACAAAAAACTTGCAAAGCTGTTGGCTTGGCAACAGTCGCCGCCATCGTCGGTTGAGCAAAAGCAACCAGTAACGCCGTCACCCCCAGAAAAGCAACCCGTTCAAAAAAGTCTGTCAAAATTTTTCGACTTAATGTAGATACAGCATTCATAATAAATTCTCTCCAAGGGGTTAATGGCTTGATTAAAATTGGCAAGTATTCACAATACCGGTATTGGTAGTGATTACACCGCATATCAGTGTTGGAACAAGACTCCCAACCCCGCCCCGGCTTGAATAGACAGTGACTGACTCTGGAAGTGTATAGATATTGGTAGGCAACGCCGGATTTCCACGCGGATGCAAAGGATCGACAATGGTTCCGGACGCTGAATACACCCAGCACGGGTTGTTTGAAGCCGGGCATGGCAATCCTCCCGCAGGCGCTACCGCAGGATTGGTTACCAGTTGCATCGGCTGGGGATCAGTAGACATCAGCACGCCAGACGCACCGGTAGCCTGTACATACAATTGCAGGTTAGGTGTCGCGTTTGGTAGCGAAGAAGTCGCAGTAACGGTCAGTTTGCCTTTATTTTGTTTGTTGTCCCAAGTCGCTTTAAGAACAGTAACCCCATCAGGTGTTTGTGTTGTAGGGACAGTCAACTGCATCGCCAACTTACCTGCACATTGACTTGGTGTCGGCATTGGCTGCGCCCACGGTGCAGGGTCAAGCGGCTCTACTATAGGTGGATTGCTGCCCGCACTCGCTGTAGTCAATGGCCCGGAACCGCAAGCCAGAAACGCCAAATCCTGAAAGTTATTGGGCAATACCGGATCGCCCAAGAATAAATTTTCAGGAAAAATGTACTCAAAGTTGGGCGCATTATACTGACCCGCAACCAGTCCGTTGGCGTACTTGCCGGCAGGGTTTTTGGGATCCAGATAGGCTTGGGGTATATAACAAGGCATGGTTTTACTGTTACACAACGACCGACTCACGATGCGCATATTCCGCGTTGGTGGAGCATAAGCACCGGTGGCGGGCACAAAACGGACACGTCCGATGACCGGTGGACCAGAAGGATTTACGCTACTTAATAAGCGCTCAGTCACCAGTCCGGTTACCTTATCGACATCCATGGCAAAAATATCAACCAAGGTACTGGGATCGGTGGTGAAGCCCTCAACTTTTATTCTCGACGTAGCTTCCTGTGGAATATTCTGGATAGGCAAGGCATTGGTTCCTGCCAGCAAACCTTCAATCATCACATAAACCGGCTTGGTTCCCGGATAGGTATAGATGCCTACATGGTTATTAATGGTATGCGCGGAAATATAATAAGGTGAGGCATCTGTTTGATTTGCAATAGCGGTGTCAATCAACAAAGTCCCTGAGTAATCAATGTAATCACCCACTTCAAAAGGCGCTTGCCGATCCGGGCGTGTGGTACAGGGGTTAGTAATGACGCCACCTTTAGGATCAACAAGCGTTCCGCAAGAACCTGCCAGTGGCGGTGAATTAACCGGTAACGCATCCATTACGAAGCTATGGCAATAACCATCCTTTTGCGCCGGGAAAGCGGGAAAAGTAATGCCGTTGGCTACCGGTAAATTGGTACATTTGGTAATGCCGACTTGCTTGGGACGGTTCTGTTGTGGACAAAGGGCATCGGTATCGCCACTGCTACCAAAAGGATAAGCTCTGGGAATACACATCGGAAACCCGGTAGCCGCATGGATGGTCGGATTATCAGTATCCGCCGTAAAACGTTTATCATAGTGACTTTCTTCAACATCACAACGCTCTGTTTCCGGTAATAAAAGACAACCGGGGCCGCCATGTTTTAAGCCAAAACGACCGGTTGTATCGTTAATACGAACACGAGCGTCCGGAGCCAGGCATTGTGGACTGGGTGTCGATTGCCCCACAAGTCCGTTAGTCGGCAAACCGGAAGAGACACAAAGCTCACCCGTTGTGTAATCAATCGACTTGATATAACCCTGTCCCACATTAAGGCTTTGTTGTGAAATAAAAACCAGTCCGGCGATATGCTGGTTATCCCCCGTCACGGTATCCTTAACAATATTCCCTTGTATATGAATTTCATAAGCCGGTAAAGGCAACCAATCCGGCGTCATAATTTTATCATCCAGTGCCAAACCTGAGGCACCTGGCGTCGTACCGACCGGTGTTAAGGCGGGATCGAAAAGCTCTGCCCAGGTTAACGTAGTCGCCGGCATCTGTAGAATGGTATTGCAAGGAATGATTATATCAACACCATTCACGGTTACTCTGCCACCCCACAGACGCGGATCAATATAAGTACCTGAACCGGTACACACATAAGGATCGATGCTGGCATTTTGTATATAACCGGTTACATCAAACTGCGTTGGCACAGCGGGCGGTGGTGTCGTAGGGCTGACATCAAAAATAGCCGGCTTAAAGATATTTTGGTTACCTTGCGCGGCAAATGCACCATCAGCAGCGATCAGTACGCCGGCCAAGCCAATGGCGATGGGAAGGTATTTAAATTTCATAGCAGAATCCTTTAAATTATTTAATTGCTCTAAGGCAGTACGCAGCCCCCCCCAGAACCAGCCTAATTCCAACGCCGGAGCGTGGTAACGATAAAGAGGGGTTATTTATTTCGAGTTACCTAACCCAGCATTTCCGACAATACCGGACGACTGCCGTTGGGTTCCATCCAGCGAACATATTCAGCAAGGTATTTAGGATCACCCAAAGCCGGTGCCATGCCCCAGCGCTCCAGTGCTTCAATACCAAACTTAACAACCCCCAAATGCTCACTTTTATCTTTATCCAAACGAGGATCAGAAAACTTGTACCCCAGATGCTCCCTAAGCAGCTCGATATTGGCTTTGGTGCCGGTCAAAAATGTCCAGCCCGGCTTGATCTTGTGCATTTCGGTATAGGCTTTTAAAACCGCCGGAGTATCATGTTCGGGTTGTAGAGAAATTGAATACATAAAAACATCCTTGCCCATACGCTCACCAAATTCTTTATAAACCTGTTTCAGGTTAGCGGTCATACCGGGACAAATACCTTGGCAATTGGTGTACGTAAAGTTAATCATGACAGTCTTGTTCTTGATCAGATCATCATAAAAACGCACGATTTTTCCTTCATGCGTTACCACAGGAACGTTGGGGAAAGTCCGTTTACTGCGGCTGACCTGGTTGCCGATAACCGGAGTAAGAGGAATGGCAAAGCTCTCTGGAATAAAGGCTAAAGCCGCAACTCCCAAAGAAGCGCCCGTCATATTTTTAATAAAGTCTCTTTTGTTCATGGCTGGTTACTCTTTAATAGTTAAGTTTGACGCATTACTTGCCGGCATTAGGATCTGTTGGCGGCACGATCTTAAAGCGAATCATCATGGCGTGATCTTCGTGTACTACGTTATGGCAGTGCATGGGGTAATCGCCAACCCAATCACGGAACTGCATACGGAAAGTAATGCTGGTTGTTCCCGTCGCACCTTGGGCACCATCACCAATTCTCACCACATCTTTTCTGGATAAGTCATCAATTGCCGGCGCTTTACCATCACGATTAATAATCTCAAATTCCTCATGATGGATATGCACCGGATGTGACCAACCACCCGGTGAAGTGAGTGTCCACTCTTCCTGAGAGCCTTCTATCGGATAAGCACTGACAATAGTTGGATTAAAAAACTTGCCATTAACATTCCAGGCACCATTGCTGGTACCAAAGTCAAACTTGCGCCTGATTTTAATCGGGTTTTTAGTGCGATCAGGCATCGGCACCATCACTTGGGTTTGTAGCGTTGCCAACGGCGCACTGTTATCAACCACAGTGGCACTTGAAACGATAAACTTAAGCAATTGGGTTTTACTGCTGGAGGCTAAAATCTTGCCGCTAGTGCCTTTGCCGTTGAGTTGTTCGAGACGATTTTCCAGATAAATCACATCGCCAGGATTATATTTACTAAAATCAATGATAACGTCGGCGCGTTCTGCAACGCCCAAACGTATGCTGGACACAACTTGCGCCTTGGGCAACAAGTTACCGCAATTAGCGATGCGGGTCATGGTAGTGGGCACCTTTGTATTGGTGCTGCTTAACGACAATTCAATAAAGCGTGAAGGTCCCGCATCCAGAAAACGGAACCGGTATTTACGGCGATCAACCGTCAAATAAGGTTTAATCTTAAAGTTGACGGTTTGCTGATCACCAAGAATACCTTCAATATTAAAGCTGTCAAAAAACATCTGTCCGGTTTGATCCAGCACCTTGTCAGTAAACAACAACGGTATATCGTATTGACCGCTGGGCAACCTTAAGCCGGTCGTTTCATCATCGGTATCGAGGTTAATATCTTTACTGAACAAGGTGTAAAACGAAGCCAGACCTTTGTAAACATTTTGCGCGGTAAAATCCATCCGGTGATCATGAAACCACAGCGTGCTTTGAGTTTCCTGCCAATCGCCAGGACACCACAAGCCCTTTGGATTGGCTGCATCAGTACGGATGGTTCCAGTCTTATGGGTGCTGGCGAAACCGGCACGGACATTGGGATACCAGTAGTCCCACCATTTGCCTGAATCAAAAAAGCGCATGGGGCCGCCATCGGATTCTGGCGGGTTGTGGGCGTTATGAAGATGGGGAGAAACTTGACTGATCCCAAAGCCTTGCGTATCCCTGCCGTCTTTGGGCAAGCCATTGTACATTCGCATCAACACCGGCGAACCATACTGCGCCTTTAAACGTAACACGCCGGCAGCAAACTCGCCCTTGCTGTTTGGATTCATGTCGACGTAAGTCC
>JBAXTQ010000220.1:0-6467 GCA_037130115.1 Methylococcaceae bacterium | reverse complement strand
CAGGTTGCAAAACCTATCAACGGAAAGCGAATTACTTAATGCGTACATTTGCGTATAAAATTAAGAGCAGTCAGGAGAAATAAAGTGGTGACGATTACATTTGATACTTTGAAGTTTGCCAACACCCTGAAAGAAGCCGGTGTCCCACCAGCACAAGCGGAAGCCGAGGCCACCGCTCTTTCTGAGGTTTTGGAAGTTAATCTTAAGGAGTTAGTTACCAAAGAAGATTTGAGGCATGAGGTGGAATTGCTCCGCCGCGACATGCACGACATGGAGCAGCGCTTAATTATTAAACTGGGTGCTCTCATGGCGTTTTCAATCGGTGTTGTTGCTGCTTTGGTGAAATTGCTTTAATCGATGGATTGATGCTCAAAAAACGGATCAGCTCCACGACTTGAATATTGACAACCCCAATCACTTCATTAAAAGGCATCCAGTTTGTAGCCGAACCCTCGCACAGTCTTAAGAAGCTTTATATCATAATCATCATCGATTTTTCGTCTCAACTGTCGAATATAGACATCCACCACATTGGTTAACGGATCGGCGCTGTAACCCCAGACTTGTTCCAGGATGCGGGTTCGGCTCAACACCTTGCCAGGCATCCGCATAAAGCATTCCAGCAAAGAAAATTCTTTGGGTGTCAGTTCGATGAGCGTTTCGCCACGCCTTACCTCATGCGTTTCCATATTTAATACCAGGTCAGCCACTTGAAATTCTTTGCTTTCCGGTTTGATTTCGCCGCCGCGACGGCGCATTAGCACTTCGATTCGGGCAAGTAATTCTTCAAACGCGAAAGGCTTGGTCATGTAATCATCGGCACCGGAGCGCAAACCGGTTACCTTGTCCTGCACGGTATCTCTGGCCGTCAACATTAAAATCGGGGTGCCAACGCCAGCGTTACGCAAGCGCTCACAAACGTCTCGACCATTGATGTCGGGTAGCCCCAAATCCAGAATGATGACCTGAAACTTGCCGACAGAACCCAGCGCTATCGCTTCCTGGCCGTTGCGTGCGACCTCTACCGCATAACCTTCGGCCTTCAGTCCTCGCTGAACAAAGTCGACAATTCGCTCATCATCTTCCACTAACAAAACTCGCCTGTAACCGATACTCATTGGATTATTAAATTTAATTGGTTAACGATCTATAGTCGCGACGTGGGCGTCGCTCCCACGGTGGGAGCGACGCCCATGTCGCGATTAACGAAAGCATCTTGATTTACCCCAAAGATGACATTGTATTTCTTCGTGCTCTTCGTGTCTTCGTGGTGATGTTTTTTTGAAGGTGTTAATAAGTCATTGCTCTTCCAAAATCAAGGGCAGTGTCACTGTAAATGTCGAACCTGAATTTTCAGTGCTGGTTACGGTGATCCGTCCACCGTGTGCCTTCATGATTGACTTGGCCATCGGCAAGCCCAGACCTGTGCCATCGTCTCGCGAAAGCAGGGCATTCGGACTGCGGAAATGGCGGTCGAAAATACGCTCTAAATCTTGATCCGGAATACCTATGCCTTGATCGGTAAGACTAAAGTTTACCTCGTTTCCATCCAGCCACAAGGAAACCGTGATATGCCCCCCCGGTTTGGAATATCGGCAGGCATTGTCGCCCAAAATAAACAGTACCTGTCGAAGCCGTTGTTTATCTCCGCGCACCCACACGGACTGGATTGAGGCATCAAGAGAAACCGAAATCGAATTTTCTTCGGCCATTACCTGAAAATCCTCGACGGCACTGGCGACCAATTCGGCCAAGTCCAGGTTATCCCATTCAAATTGAAGATTGGCGGTTTCGGTTCGGGCCAGAAATAATAGATCGTTGACGTATTTGCCTAACTGCATCGATAGTTCGACGATGCGGTGTAACGCGTCTTTATATTCATCGGCATTGCGATCTTGTTTGCCTCGCAGCGTCACCTCAGCCTCGCCACGGATAACGGTAATCGGGGTGCGCAGTTCATGGCTGATGTCGGCCAAAAATTCTCGTCGGGCGTTGTCCATGCGTTTTAATTCTTCGTTTAAGCGATGCAGATCAAACGTGCGTTCAGCAACTCTTTTCTCCAACACCAAACGGCTTTCTCGAAGCTTATCTTGTTGATGCGTCAGTTCCTGAGCCATAAGATTAAAATGCGTGGCAAGATAACCAAATTCATCGCGGCTATCAAGAGCAATGCGGTAATCCAAATTACCGGAGGCTATTTCGTCAGTACCTTTCATCAACGCTTCAATAGGTTTTCTGACGCCGCGTAGCAGTAATACCCCCGAGGCGAGGCTAAACAGCGCCGCAGTTAATGAGGCCAAGATGGCAAGCCAACGCGACCGGGCAACCAAATCCTCCAGTTCTTGTCTGGCTTTTCCCGCTTTTTCACGTTCCGCATTAATGGCGGTATCAATCAGCGGCTGAAATTTTTCGTCGATTTCTTCTTTGGAGAATTTTGACAGTGCTTGTACCGCCATTTCCCGCTTGCCTTGCTGGCGCAAACGCTCGACTTCATCGAACCGATATTCGCTGGCATCCAGGAAAGCAGTAAAATGAGCCACTCTTTCCAGTTCGGCAGGTTTGTTCTGCAAACCTTCACTAGGGTTCTCGGTAACCGCCGTCATTCTAAGTGCCTGCATCGCGTCATAGAGGCGATGTTTAGATGATTCTATGCCGGTTTGTGCAGTTGGACTATTTGTTATCAGTCCATCCATTCGTTGTTTAAAGTGGCGATAGGCTTCCTGGGATAAGCGCTCATAATGATCAAAAGTCTCATAGGCTGTTTGACTGCGCTGAAAATAGCGGGCAACCTGGTTTGAGCTCCAATATAATGTTATCCCTAAAAACAGGACAAAACTGAATGAAACGACGATGACTGCGGCCAAACGAAAACGAAACATAAGCGCTAATTTGCGTCGCCGCTTTCGTCCAAGTGTTTTTCCATAGATCTGATGGCTTCCAGCTTTTCCCTTAGCAGGCTATTTTCATTTTTCTTTGAGCCTTTTGTATCTTTTGATTCCACCACCGACTGAACCGATTTTTGTTTGCGCTCCAGTGAAGAGACTTTTTTCGACACAGCGGACAAGCGTTTTAAGGCTTCAGTATGAATGGCGACCAGTTTTTGCATCCGGTCATCGGGTAGTTTTTCGGGTGCAATAGCATTTACTGCATTCAGTATTTTGGGGATTTCGCCACAGTCATCGGAAAGTAACCGGCCTACCATCAGGTGCAACGTAACCCCGGTGTCTGGAGAATCTTTTTGGCGCTTCAGTAAGGTACGACAAACCTTGTCGCGTGACGAGGGTGGTGTTTTGGCCATGTTGTCGCCAAAAGCCAGCAGTTCATCAAAGTCTGATTGCCTGTAGGGGTCTTGATAAGGAGCTGGATTTTCCGTCGTAGCGGTATTGAATTCGGCACATCCGGCCAGCAACAAAAAGCTGAGTGCCAGACTTGTTTTTTGAACAGACATTATGGGTTGCATGGTAATGTTTTTTGGCTCTAGGTGAATCGTAGTGGGTAAACAATAAAAAATACTGATAAATACAAATCTTATCAGTAGCTGAAAACGTCCAAGCCGTCATCCCGGCATGGACTGCCGGGATCCAGTTGCCATGGATGGCATTCGTAATGCATCCGCGCACTGATTTTTATACTCGATTTTATTGGATGTAATGTCACATCGAAGAGCACATCCTTGTACTCTGGATTCCGGCGGTCCATGCCGGAATGACGGCTCTACGATTTGTGTTAATATCTGCCTATCATGGCACACACTTAGATTGTTCATAATTATATTCTTGTGTTACCCACTGTAAATCACATAGAGTCTGTTTTTCATGGTATTCAAAGCTCTCCGGTTAGTGGTATTTGAACGCGAATACGGGCTCCTCGTTGATCTTGTCTTGGGTCAATAATATCGACTTTGCCTTGATGGTTGGTGACATATTCTTTGACAATGGCCAGTCCCAAGCCGGAACTTTCGGCACCTTCTTCGCTTTGGGCAGATGTGCCGCGAAAAAACGGTTCGAACACATGCAGACGCTCATCCGGTTCAATACCCGGGCCTTCGTCTTCGACTTCCAATTCCATCTGTGTGCCGGAAGCGCGAAGCATGATGCGTAGTTCGCCGCCTGCGGGAGAATATTTCACCGCATTCGACAGCAACTGCTCAATAATACTGCGTAGTTGCTCCTGAACTCCGGAAATATCAACCGGCCTGACCAGCTTTTTCACGCTAATTGATTTGGCAGTCAGCAAGGGTTGAAAATCCTCAATAACCGACTCAAGCAAATTGTTTATATTGACGGTTGCTTTACGGTTGGTTTCCGGTTTTGAGCTGATCTGGCTATAACGAACCAATTCGTCGGAAACGGTTTTCAGCTTGTCAATATGGTTGCATAAGAGCCGTGCGATGTCCTGCCTTGCGTCGTTGGATTTCTCATCGGCCTCGTTGACAAGGAGCTCTGCACCTTCACGAATATTTTCCAACGGCAGGTTGATTTCACGGGCTACGTTATGCATAAACTGTTGTTTCGAAACTTCCAGCTCCATCAAATGGGTACGCAACCATTCCAGACGATTACCCAGATAACGCAAATCCGAAGGGCCCGAGACGACAATCGGCTCATCCAGATCTCCGGAACCCAGGCGACGAATACTGGTATCCAATTGCCGCATTGAGCGTGAAAGTATGATCAGCAAAAGCACAATAAAGATAAACGAAATGACCAACAGCACCGAACCCTTGACTAACAGTCCTTGCTCAAGGGTTTCTGATTGTACGCGTAATTCGTTAAATTCATGATCAACATGGCGCTCAAACTCACGCGAAAGACTATAGGAAGACTCGCGCAGCCCTTGGAAGGCCTCATCGACCGGTAATTTAAGGGCGTTTTCACTGGCCGAATTATTAATTTGTTGATAGATCAGGTCTTCTTTTTCGGATAATTCGTTGACCAATAATGCAATTTTGTTATCGACATGAAGCTTTAATAATTCACTCAAGGCTTGTTTGAACGATGCCCGCGTATTTTCATAAGATTGTTGTTCATAAGGCTGGCGTAGCGCGGGGTCTGACAGCAAAACGAAAAGTCGGGCTTTGCGTTCAATATCGGCCGTCTTTTGTAAAACAAAGCGTACCGCCTTGGTTTGTTCAAAGACCTGAAAATTAATGGTTCTACCCAATGCCGACGTTTCGCGCATACCAAAAGCAGCGTACATGACCGCTAAAAAAAGCGGGATAACGGCAATGACAAAGCCTAGAACAATCAGTGATTTTAACGATAAAATATTTTTAAATTTCATCAGACTGCTAAAGAGAATTAAGATGTTGGGCTTGTTTTGACAAATCCGGTTTTCTAAAAAAAGTCAGAAAAAAGTGTGACATAATTTCTTTCATTGGCTGGGTAGGATAGGGCGTCATAAACAGGTCTCGCTGCAATAGGCATCCAGGACGCTATACTTAACAAGCATCAGTTTTGGACATAGAATACTAAAACGCCGGTCTGGCTGATGTTGTCGCTAAATCAACTTAAAAACCAACATTATACATGCTAGTGTAGTATAACTTGCCATCTTGTGAGCTTGCCGCTTTATCCCTCAATTAAATTTTCATACTTTATGAAGTCATTAATCCTGTTTTTTATCGCAGTACAAACGATCTTGATAGGGACGGAAGCAGAAACTTTGGCTCACAACTTGAATCTTCCGGCATTGCCTGTGGCTCAGCCCAACAGCGAACAGGAGGTGCTTAAGTTTCTCTCCGATCCTGATAAAGTCGGCACCATGCCGGTTCCCGTTGCTGTTGCTGCGGATGCACCCAAGTCGCTTAAGAGCGGTGTGCCGGAAGCTTGGTTGGTGGGCGGTTTACAGGATGGCTTGGCGGGCGTTTCCATTTTTGGACTGGATACCGAAACCGTGTTGCGCCCCAATCCTGAGCAACCCTATCTGAGCTTGCAAATGATGGGCGGGCAAATGCAGGCTTGGCGTGTTGCGGCTACACAAGCCAACGGCAGCGCAGATATTGAGGCCAATACCCGACATACTTATGGCTGGTCGCGTGGCAGTGGTTATGCGCAGCTATACCTGCATGTCGATCAGCCCACGGAAACGCTACTGCATCTGCAACAATCCGGTATCAAAACGGCCATTTGGCAGGATGGACAGCCGGTTAAATTAACTGATGATCCGAAACCACCAACCGCACTCTCAGAACGACTCGAAGCGTCACAAGTTGCCGCATTAACTCTGGCGCAAGGCTGGCACAGTCTGCTTGTTAAACTGGTGATGCAACATGAGCAAGGTCAACGGTTTTACTTTGCAGGTCTGTTCACCAATCCAGCGGGTCAAGCGTTGGATTCGATAAAAACGCAACTGACCGATCCCGATGTTGATCTGGCGCTTAACAAAATAGGGCTACCAACTTAAAGCGGGACACTGAGCTACAGAATGATTCGCCAAGTACCAAAAAGTCCGTCATTCCGGCAGGG